>DATENK010000266.1:0-12012 GCA_035275085.1 Verrucomicrobiia bacterium
CTCGCCCAGGTTATGCGGCGGAAGGTTCGTGGCCATGCCCACGGCAATGCCTGTGCCGCCATTTACCAGCAGGTTCGGAAACGCGGCAGGCAGGACAGTCGGCTCATCCTGGGTTTCATCGTAGTTCGGGACTTTGTCGACGGTATCCTTGTCCAGGTCCTCCATCAGGACCGCGCCCAGATGCGCCAGCCGTGCTTCGGTATACCGCATGGAGGCCGGAGGATCGCCTTCGACAGAGCCGAAGTTGCCCTGTCCGTCCACGAGGCGCTCGCGGATCGCCCAGGGCTGGGCCATGTGGACCAGCGTCGGATAAATGGCCTGATCGCCATGCGGATGGAAATTGCCCATGGTTTCGCCGACGATTTTGGCGCACTTGAGGTGCTTGCGATTCGGCATAATGCCGAGCTGGTTCATCGCGTACAGAATGCGGCGTTGCGAAGGTTTGAGGCCGTCGCGCGCATCAGGCAACGCGCGCGAGATGATTACGGACATCGAATAGGCGAGGAACGAGTCTTTGATCTCGTCCGCGACATTGATCTTGGTGATCTTCTCGTTCGGGGCAAACAGAGACCCGGGCGGTTGCGGTGGTTGATCCGGCTTGGGCGGGTCTTGCGGGTTATTGGTGTCAGGCATTGTTTTGTATTTTAAGTCTAAATGAGTCTAAAACGGCCGAACCCGGACGAAAAATCTAAAAACCGTAATTTTTGGAGGACGGATTTTGCAAGTGGCTGATTTTCAGCGGGTTCGATCGGCGACATTCTTAAAAATTACGGAAAATTACGGAAATTCACGGTTCAGTTCGAGCGTCAGATGGTTCGTAAGCGCACAGGAACTTCGAACACAAGGCGAACCGGTTTCGGTGCATAAATGTTTTCAAGGACCAACGGGCTGGGCAGACGGCCCGGATGACGGTTTCGTCATCGAGCGAGAAAGATACCGGGAATGGTAGCGGTGTCAAATGGTTTAATTGAACTGTGGATCAATACGGATTGATACGAACGAGACAGATAGGCGCAGATAGAAAAGATTAGGATTAGGAAGAAGAAACGGTTTGCGGGGCGGGAGGGTTCATCGATAATGCATTGCATGCGATTGTGGACGCTACATCCTCGATATCTGGATCCGAAAGGGCTGGTGGCTTGCTGGAGAGAGGGTCTGCTGGCGCAGAAGGTCCTGAGTAGAGCAACGCGCGGGTATCGGAATCATCCGCAGCTCTTGCGATTCCGGTCGGCGCGCGATCCGATGTCGGCGATCGCTGCGTTTCTGCATGAGATCGCGTCCGAGGCTGAGCGGCGTGGTTATAAATTCGATGTTCGGAAGATAGAGGGGCGGCCGCGCGCACAGCGGATTCGGGAGACGCGCGGGCAATTGGAATATGAGTGGGCGCATCTGACGGGGAAGCTCAAGGCGCGAGCGCCGGGGATTGCGCGACGACTGCGGGAGGTGGAGAGGCCGCAAGCGCACCCGCTTTTTCGGATCATCGGCGGAAAGGTGCGGGAATGGGAGAAACAGCGGAAGGAGGCGCGCGGCTTACGGCGGGATGGGAGACGGGAGAGAGGCTAAAGCGCGTTCTCGGACGGCGATACGCTGCGGTTCACCAAGAATGCCAGTGCCCTTTCAACGCAAAGGCGCAGAGACGCAAAGAAAGCAACGCGTGAGTGGTAACTACTCAAGGCCGTTCCACGGGCTCAATCCCGAGTCAGGCACCGGCATATCGTCAATGCCGGACGGGACAGGCAAGTGGCCTGTGTTAACCGGTGATGTTACGGGTTTTTGGGGCGACGTACAATTGGTGTTCTCCCCCGGGAGATTGGTTGCATGTTCATGAATGGGACGCAGCCGCGCTGTCCGCGCTCCTGGATTGATATGCGAAGGCATTTTAGAGAGTGTAGCTGAACTTGTTTCACCAGATTTCCTATGGCGATCCTCACAACCGTGCGGTGTAAGAACATGAAAGCGTCGGTGGCGTTCTACACGGGCGTGTTGGATTTCGAGCGTGTGGATGGCGAGCGGGATGATGATCTCGCAGATCCTGGTTTCTGTGTTCTGTCGCGCAATGGGGATCGGCTGTTGCTGTCAAGCCACGGCGGGGATGGGGAGTTTGGGCAGGTAGTTGTGGTGACGACGGATGACGTTGATGCGGTGTTCCGCAAGTTTCGGAAGCGAGGGTTGCGGACGCCGGGGAATCCGGATGCTCCGGAGCTGGTACATGAAGGGCCTATGGATCAGACCTGGGGCACGCGGGAGTTTTATGTGGATGATCCTGATGGGAATACGCTGCGGTTTACGCAGAATGGGCGATGGTGATGGGGCCTGAGAAATTCCAAGTCTTGCAACCCAGGTCTTTCAAGCACGTGTTCCAACCACGGATGGACACGGATGGACACGGATAAAATAAGATTAAGATTAAGATTAGGATTAGGATTTAGGAGGAAGCTAACTACGTTTTAGCCATCAACTGGCGAATGCCGATATTGAATATATGAAAACGATAATGTTTACGGTTGGGGTGACGGTGCTGATTGCGGGCGCGGGATGTACGTGCGTTAGTTCGGCCAGGAATGACGAAGCGAAAGTAGTGGCTCGTATCCTGGCCACGTCGGCATGCCCAATGTTGAACTTCAGGGATCCGGCTGGGGCGCAGCAACTCCTATCGCCTTTGGCGACATCGGAGCATATCGCTTTTGGTGTGATTCTAGACGCAAAGAGGAAGGTTTTTGCGTCATATTCCCGGCCGGACCAGGTTTCGGAAAAGGAGAAGTTCCTCGCCAGAGTTGCGCAGGCGAGTCCGGCGAATACGTTGGAAGCGTTCGCCGTGAACGATGGGGTTGCAATTGCAACGGTGCAGGTGGGTGAGGAAACAATCGGGTATGTGGCGGTCGCAAGAAAGGCACAGTGACGGCTAATCATGCAGGCCGCCATTCGCGAACTGCGGTGAATAAACTTCAGATCACCTAAATTGGCCGTTAAACTCCTCAATGAAGGCGCGGTATGATCCACTTTATACACATAATTTGGGAGGGTAAGGGATTTTTGGTGGCAGTGTTCACGTTTGGCTTTTCCCTGGTCGCCAACCTTATCACCAATTTTGTGACAGGGAGCGGAGCATATTGGGATGCGCACAAATGGCCGCTGGCGATTTCGCTGTTCGTCTCGGCATTCACCTCATGGCTTGTGGGTCGATATTTCCACAACAGAAAGGCACGCGTTCTGATTGACCCCGCGACTGGCGAGGAGGTTATCTTGCGGAAGTCACACACGTTGTTTTTTGTTCCGATGATGTGGTGGGGCCCGATCCTTGTCGTGTTTGGGATAGTCGCGCTCGGCATGGAGTTTTTGAAATGAAAACAAAGAGGCTGACAACACACCTCGAGCCGATCCGGGTTGCGCTTTCGGTTCGGCTGTCGCCGGATCGATTGCAAGGGGCGCGGCTTGTGGCCGCCGTCGCCTAAGCTTGGGTCCTTAGCCACCAACCAGCAAATGCCGATATTACCCTTATGAAAACAGTTCTGATCACCGCGATGGCCGCGCTGCTGATTGCGGGCGCGGGATGTACGTGCATTAGTTCGGCCAGGAATGATGAAGCGAAAGTCGTGGCTCGTATCCTGGCGAAGTCGGCATCGGCCCCGTTGGCCTTTAAAGATCAGCGCGCGGGGCAGGAACTCATATCGTTTTTGGATACATCGGAGCATTTCGCTTTTGGTGTGATTTTGGACGGGAAGCGGAAGGTCTTTGCGTCATATTCCCGGCCGGACCAGGTTTCCGAAAAGGAGAAGTTCCTCGCCAGAGTTGCGCAGGCGAGTCCGGCGAATACGTTGGAAGCGTTCGCCGTGAACGATGGGGTTGCAATTGCAACGGTGCAGGTGGGTGAACAAACAATTGGCTATGTGGCCGTTGCACGGAAAGGACACTGATGGCTAACTCGCGTATGTGCGAGGGACAGTTGCGCACGAGGGTTTAACGCAGAGACGCAAAGGCGCAGAAGGCGCAAAGACGGGAAAGAAAAAGGGATGATGTTGGTCGTTGCGTCCTGGCATTAAGTAAGCGCCACTTTGGAACGGCTTCCGCGCGCGGACAGGCTGTCCGCGCTCCTTTTGGGCACGAAAACGACGGTGAATCCACCCGGAAGTTCGGGCGGTGAATCCAAAGCGGTGTCGCGGGCCGCATGCGCGGGCTCTGCCACCGCAGTCCATATGCACTTGCCGGTCTGGAGACCGGCGTTACACGTCGAGGTTGCGGACGTTGAGGGCGTTGTCTTCGATGAATTGGCGGCGGGGTTCAACTTCTTCGCCCATGAGTTTGGTGAACATTTCTTCGGCTTCAACGGCGTCGGTGAGGTCGACGCGGAGGAGCTTGCGCTTGGCCGGGTCCATGGTGGTTTCGAAGAGCTGATTGGGATTCATTTCGCCCAAACCCTTGAAGCGTTTGATTTCGAGGCCGCGACGGCCGACGTCTTTGATGCTGGAAAGAATTTCCGCAATCGAGAATAGCGGCTTGACCTGCATCTTCTCCCCCTCGCCTTCGATGAGTTCGTAAAGGGGCTGGTCCTGGGCGGAATAATGTTCGATGTTCAACCCTTTGCGCGACAGTTTCTCCAGCAACTCCTGGATTGCCTTGCTTTCATGCAGCTCGACGTGCCGCGCGCGGCGGGTCGCGCCATTGGCGCGCGGCTCGCGCGTCATGAATTCGGTTTCCTCTTCGCCGAAGAGGCGAAGGTCAGGATTCTCATCGCTGAACTTTTTCAAATCTTCCTCGGCATGGAAGTATTGGGTCGTTTCGCGATTTCCTTCCCTGACTTTGACCAAATGTCGCGGCAGGTCCTGGGTGCCCGAGTGGCGCTTGTCCAGGTATTCAGCAAAATCGCCGCCGTGGCGACGGATGGCGTTGGCGAATTTGTCGAGCGACTCAAGCAGGTCCAGAATTTCGGAAAGCTGATTTTTGGACATCTCATTGCCGTCTGCGAGGCTGCGCAGGTGCACTTCGTCCGACCCGAGCTGGATCAGGATCTTGTTCATCTGCACATCGTCATCGACATACTCGACGCGCTTCTTGCGGGTGATGAGATACAACGGCGGCTGCGCAATATAGACGTAGCCCTGCCTGACCAATTGCGGCATCTGGCGATAGAAGAAAGTGAGCAGCAGCGTGCGAATGTGCGAACCGTCCACGTCGGCATCGGTCATGATGATGACTTTGTGGTAGCGCAGCTTTTCAAGGTTGAAGGCGCCTTCACTATCGCCATCCCCGATCCCGGTGCCGATGGCGGTGATCATGGTGCGGATTTCCTCGTTCTGGAGGACCTTGTCGAGGCGCGCTTTCTCGACATTGATGAGCTTGCCGCGAATGGGGAGGATCGCCTGGAACTTGCGGTCCCGGCCTTGCTTGGCCGAGCCACCGGCGGAATCACCCTCGACGATGTAAATCTCGGTGTTCGCGGGATCGCGATCCGAACAATCGGCGAGCTTGCCCGGCAAACCGCCGCCGGTGAGTGCGCCTTTGCGAACGGTTTCGCGCGCCTTGCGCGCGGCTTCGCGGGCGCGCGCGGCTAAAAGACCTTTCTCGATGACCTTCTTCGCAACGGGTGGATGCGAATCGAAAAAATTCATCAGCCCGTCGTACACGATCGAGGAAACCACGCCGTCGATTTCCGTATTTACGAGCTTTACCTTGGTTTGTGATTCGAAGCGCGGATTAGGCAGCTTGACGCTGAGCACGCAAACCAAACCTTCGCGGACGTCATCGCCGGAAATCGGCGGATCTTTTTCCTTCAACAGATTGTTTTGCTTGGCGTATTGATTGATCGCGCGGGTGAGCGCCGATCGAAAGCCGGTCATGTGCGTGCCACCGTCGGGATTCGGGATGGAATTCGCAAAACAAAGGATTTGGTCCGTGTAACTCTCGGTGTATTGCATGACGCAATCGACAAAGACTTCGTCCTCTTTTCCGTCGAGCTTCATGATGCGGCGTCCGTTAAGGGCGATCGGCTTGGGATGAATAGGCTGCTTGTTTTTGCCAAGCTGGCGGACGAATTCCTCGATGCCGTTTTTATAGTAGAACGCCTCGGATTTTTCGGTGCGTTCGTCCTTCAACTCGATCTCAACGCCGGGATTCAGGAAGGCAAGTTCGCGCAAGCGATTCGCCAGGACGTCGAACTGAAACTCGGTGGTGATGGTGAAAATTTCGGCGTCCGGCTTAAAGGTGATCAAGGTGCCGGTGTGCTGCGCTTTGCCGATAACCTTGAGCGCATCGGTGGTGACGCCCCGCGCGAACCCCATATGATAAACTTCACCCTCGCGCGAGACTTCGACCTTGAACCATTCGGAGAGCGCGTTGACGCACTTGGCGCCGACGCCGTGCAAACCACCGGAATATTTGTAGGCGCCCTGGCCGAATTTCCCGCCCGCGTGGAGGTTGGTGAGCACCAATTCGACGGCGGGAATTTTCCATTTAGGGTGGATGTCTACCGGGATGCCGCGGCCATCGTCCCGAATGGAGACCGAGCCATCGACATGGATGGAAACGTTGATGTGATTGCAATAACCGGCGAGGTGTTCGTCGATGGAATTATCGAGCACTTCAAACACGCAGTGATGCAAACCCCGCTCATCGGGATCACCGATGTACATGCCGGGACGCTTGCGAACCGCCTCAAGACCTTCGAGTTTATCGATCTTAGAAGCGTCATATTTCTCGCCCCCATCAAGCCTGTTTACTGCGGTTTCCTGCGCAGGAAATTCAGTGGTATCAGCCATAAAATCCTAATGCCCGCCGGGTCAGAAAACCCCGGCCAAAAATCACCTTGTAAGGGTAGGGAAAGAATGGAATTCCGACAACAATTATTTACGCGAAAAATGCCCCCTGTACGCAATCTATTGTGGCCTTTGCGTATCGCACCTTCGCCCTGTGGATGTTCGACAACTATCGCGGCCCAATGGCAATGAAGTGGAATACTGAATCGGCCAAAGCAGTCGGATCGGTCACGCGAAACTGCGCCGAAGTGGTGCCGACGACGGTCACTGTAACAACGCGGGTGACGCCTGAAAAGGCGGAGGCAGTAACGGTGGGGGTTCCACTGAAGGGCGCGCTGAATAGAATCTGATACGTTCCGACGCCCGTGCGGCTTGGCGTAAAACCTTGCCCGTCGAGAATCGCGCCCGTTGAATTGACGCTGCCGCGAATGATGCGCAGATTCTCGACGCCGGCGGAGGGTGAGAATTGGCCGCTGGCACCGAATCGAATATCGCCCCGCACGTCCAGCGCGCTGGTGGGGGAGGCGGTGCCAACGCCGACATTTGCGCTGCTGCCTGCTGCCTGAATGGTGAAAATGGTTGTCCCTCCTGGCGCATCCATGAACAAAAACCGGCCGCTGCTGCTATTCAGATGGAGGGTCATATAGCCGTCACCGCCGCCCAACCCAACGCCGGAGAATCCATCGTTATTGTCGTATAGCAGCAGCTTCATGTCGGCTGAAGTCTGGCCGAATGAGAGCGGTGCATTCGGCGTGGTTGTGCCAATCCCAACGCGTTTCTGATTGTCCCAGGCCAGGGCAATTTGCTGGCCATTTGTGTTGTCGCTGCTTCCGAGCGCACCACCCGCCTCGCCAAATAATACCGCACCGTTGGCTTCGCCGTAGGCGAAAGTTTTTCCGGGACCGAACCAGCCCAGCGCATTGTTTTGATCATTGCCGCCACGCAAGAAAAGGTTGCCGTCGTCGAGCCGCAAACTTTTCGCGGAGGCATCGCCAAATGTGTGCAGGCTACCATTCACCTGGATATTGCCGTTGAAGGTGTTGTCCGAATCCAGCACGGCAAGAGGCCCCTCAAATCGCTTGCGCAAAACCATCGAATGCAGTGCGACGGAACCGATGCCGAGCGAGACAACATTGTTCAAACCCGGGGGCACCCTTGATTCGTCGTACTGGTTGCTTCCCCAGGCGACGACCGTACCATCGGCCTTGAAGGCCAGGCTGTGATAAACCCCGGCGGAGATCGCGACTACATTGGACAAGCCAGCCGGCACCATGGATTGGCCATAGTCCACGCCGTTGATCGAAGGATCATTCACCAAACCCGCGCCCCAGGCGACGACGGTTCCATTGGAACGCAAGACGAGACTATGTGCGCCACCGGCTGCGATGGCTTTGATGTCGGTAAGCCCCCCCGGCATGTTCGTTTGATTGAACTGATTGTCACCGCCCCAAACAACGACCGTTCCATTGGCCTTGAGAGCAAGGTTGTGATAAATGCCGGCGGAGACCGCCACCGCATTGTTCAAGCCCGGTGGCACATCGATCAGTTGTGGTTGGAAGTTCGTGCCCCAGGCTACCACGGTGCCATCTGACTTCAGGGCGAGGTTGTGATAGCCGGCCGCTGAAATGGCAATGATGTTGTTGACGGTCGGGGGGACGTTAGTCTGATTGTACTCATTCCAGCCCCACGCAACTACAGTACCATTCGAGCGTAACGCCACGCTGTGCACATAACCCGCAGAGATGGCGCGGACGTTGGCGAGTCCCGACGGCACCAGGGATTGTCCGTAATGAGCGCCGTTGCCTTCCGGGCCGTTCGTTACACCTGCGCCCCAGGCTACAACAGTTCCGTCATTCTTGAGCGCAAGACTATGAAATGCGCCGGGGGACACAGAAAGGATGCGGGCGTTCGCGAGACTGGCGGGAACATTGCGTTCCCCATCATCGTTTCTGCCCCAGGAGACAATTGAGAGATTCGTGCTCTCAAGGATCTGCGGCGTTGCGGTTATATTGCTTAAACCGGCGCCATTGCCTGAAAATGCGCCCGTGAGATTCACGCCTGTCTGACTGTTGGTGACTAGGGTGCCAGGCAACTGCGCGAGCCCGAGGGTGCCGATGATGTTCGCGGCGTTGACTGAATTGGCTGTGGTGGCAGTTGCAGCCGTGGCGGCATTTGCCGCGCGAAGGGCGTACGGTGTGGCTGTAATTCTTTGTCGTGGTGTGAGGGTCGTAAATGGGCCCAGGGTAGTCCGCAATTGGATTTCGAGCCAACGATCTGCGCCAGTGCCAAAGGGTGTATTGCCAAAATCCAGCGGCAGCACGAAGAGTCCGTTCGTGACATTGACGAGCACTGATGAGGGGTTGTTCCCGGCTACTTGCGTGCCGCCGGTGGCGGCATCCCAGAGTGTGGGTTGGATTTCAGCGACGCCAGTGTACGCGCTGGCGCCTGAGGTCAGCCGGCCTTGGTAGGTAAAAGTGGAACTCTGCGCGAAACAGTTGGTGACGGGGTGGCTGACGGAAATCGCCAAGGCGGCACTGACAAAGAGCAAACAAGCTTTGGTTTTCATAATCACACGATTGGCCATCACATGGTTGAGAACGGAATGGGCGGATTATGTACTAAATGCTTTTGAAAAGCCAACTACATAACGCGCAACCCTTCAGTTTACCGGGGGCCGACCGCGATAAAGTGGAAGGGAGCGTCGTTCACCGCTCCTGTGGTTGTGATTACGATCCTAATATTTGCCGAAGTTGAGCCGACTCCGTCGGTCATCGCGGAACGGGATAAACCGCCCTGTGACTCAGCGGTGGCCGTGACGGCTGGAGCCGCGGTAAACGCGCTATTGAATCGGACGCTGTACAGCCCCGTAGTCCCTTTGACGACGCTAAAGCCTGAACCAACGATGATTGTTCCTGCAGCCGTGACCACACCACGAATCATGCGCAAGTTTTCTTCGGCAGCGGGCGGGTAATATTGCGCACTGGTGCCGAACCTGATATCGCCGCGGACATCGAGTTTGGCGGATGGGAAAGTGGCGCCGGTGCCAATTCCGAGAAAACCTTGAGCGCCAGAGCCCCAAATAGAAAGAAGCTCCGGGCCGCCGGGTTGATTGAGAAAGGAAAAACGGCCACCATTGGCTAAATGAAGGGTCATATTGCCGCCGATAACGCCTAAGCCAACGCCGTTGCCGGAGCCGAAGTCGCCCAATAACAACTTGCTGTCATTAGGGTCGGCACCTAGGGAAAGACGGGCATTCGGGGTGGTGGTTCCAATGCCGACCCGGAAGGAGTCGTCCCAGAATAGAGCGACTCGGTCGCCGTTTGTGCCACTGGTGCCGAGCGCGCCGCCACTCTCACCGAACAAAACTGGCCCATTGGGTTCCAGAAGACCGAACGGCTTTTCTGCCCCATACCACCCGAGCGCATTGTTTTGATCATTTCCGCCGCGGAGGAACAGGTTACCGTCATCCAACCTCAAACTTTTGGCACTGGCCTCACCAGAAACATGAATCTCGTCACTGCGCAGTTCGCCGTTGACCTGAATATTGCCATTGAAGGTGTTATCCGAGTCGCGCATTGCCACGGGTCCATCGAATCGCTTGCGCAAAACCATCGCATGCGCCGCGATGGAGCCGAGACCTAACGTCACTACGTTGTTTACGCCGGTTGGCACCTCTCCGCCGTATTCCGGAAATCCCCAACCGACGACGGTACCGTCCGACTTGAGAGCCAAGCTGTGGTAAAGACCAGCAGAGATCGCCACCACGTTGCTGAGCCCAGCGGGCACGATGGATTGGCCGTAATCAACACCGTTCTCGGGCGTGTTAACCGATCCCGCGCCCCAGGCAACGACGGTGCCATTGGAACGCAGGACAAGGCTGTGCGCGCCGCCGGCGGAGATCGCCCGAATCCCGGTTAGACCAACAGGGATGTCGTTTTGATGATATTGATTGGTGCCACCCCAAACGACAACCGTTCCATCGGCTTTAAGAGCGAGGTTATGCAAAATACCTGCCGAGACCGCGATGACGTTATTCAAGCTCGGCGGCACATCGAGCAACCCTGCCTCATAGTTTGTGCCCCATGCAATCACGGTCCCGTCTGCCTTGAGAGCGAGGTTGTGATAGGCGGCAGCCGAAATGCCGACGATGCTATTCGCAGTGGGCGGGACGTTGGTCTGATTGAAGTCATTCCAGCCCCAGGCGACGACGGTGCCATTCGAGCGCAAGGCCAGACTATGAACGTAACCGGCAGAGATGGCCCTGACGTTCGCCAAATCCGACGGAACAAGCGACTGCCCGTAATGTGTTCCGTTGTCAGGCGGACCATTGGTTTCTCCTGCGCCCCAGGCCGCCACTGTTCCATCACTTTTCAAGGCGAGGCTATGCAATGCACCAGGGGACACGGAAACGATTCGAGCATTGGCAAGACTGGCCGGCGTATTGCGTTCTCCGTCGTCGTTTCTACCCCATGTGACGATGGAGACGTTGGTGCTCTCGGCGACGAGTGAATTCACGGAAATGTTGCTCAATCCGGCGCCGTTGCCGGTGAATGCGCCGGTGAGGTTCACGCCAACGTAATTGTTGGTGAGCACTGTGCCGGGTAGTTGCGCCAGACCGAGAGTGCCCGTGATGTTCGCGGCGGCGACGGAATTTGCGGTTGCGGCGGTGGTAGCAGTCGCTGCGTTGCCGGCGCGAAGCGCGTAGGGCGTCGGTGTAATTCTTTGGCGCGGTGTGATCGTTGTGTACGGCCCGAGCGCCGTTCGCAACTGGATCTCCAGCCAACGATCCGCGCCGGTGGCGAAAGGAGCGTTTCCGAAATCAAGTGGCAGCACGAAGAGTCCGTTCGTGACGTTGACGACGATGGAAGAAGGGCTGTTCGCAGCCACCTGGGTGCCGCCGGTCGCCGCATCCCACAAGGTGGGCTGTATTTCTGCTACGCCCGTGTAGGCGCTTGAACCTGATGTCAGCCGCCCTTGGTACGTAAAAACGGTGGTCTGAGCGAAGCAGTTTGAGAATTGGGCGCCGAGTATGGAGACAGCCGTAGTGGCGACGTATAAGAGGGAGGATTTCATTTTCATAAACACACCATTCGCAGTCATGGATCGGAGAACGGAATGGCGGATTCTGTACAAATGCGGTAACGAAAGCCAGCTTTCATTCGAGAGTTCTCGCGTGCAAACCGGCGGAATTCTGGCTTTGATCAGGAATGGAATCCGAACCAGCATTCCGCGATCTGCAGTGCCCGTATTGCGGGGACACCGT
>DATENK010000267.1:0-11544 GCA_035275085.1 Verrucomicrobiia bacterium
GTACGCCGTGGCGCGGGTCACGTGATGGGCCGCGGCGCCTTCCCGGAACAAAGTCAACAAGTAAACATTCGCGGTTTTCCTCAGGAATTCGCAAAAACAAAGTTAACACGAAAGTTAACCGTTAACTTTGAAAGTAAACACGGGATAGCCCCGCCGAGATTAGGATTAAGAGCCCATTCTTTCGGGGGTGAAACAAAGGCGTGACACACGAATTGCACGAATGAACACGAATCCGAGCCGGATTTCACAATTTTTTTTGGTCAGAGTTACTCAGAGTTAGTCAGAATTACTCGGAATCGCAGCTCCGGATTCAACTCCGTGCGTAATGTCAAACAACGGCGGCGCAGGAACGCTGCGTCAACCGGACTGGATGAACCAGCCGTGGAAGCAATGGTGGCCGAATATATTATCGGTATCAAGAGAGAAAGTAATCAGTGATCAGTTTGCAGTGGCCAGCAACGAAATGGTATTTTCGTCTGGGTTACAGATGACACGCATCCGTCCTTCAGCCGTCATCCTTTTCTTAAAAAGTGGTTCTTCAACATGAACGACGTCAGACAACCTAATGTGTAAATAGCTCATTCTTCTCAAACCCATGTAACGGTTGTCCACTTTCTGGGGGGGAGAGATCCTTAACCTTTAACTATAATGTAAAACTGTAACAGTTTCTTCGGAAGCGGGCAGGACGATTCAAAGCGTTTCTGTGCTCTAGCCGACAGCCACAGGGTCCTCGTATGCTCTTGCACAATGTTGCTGGCGTTAAACAAGCCGTACGGCGTGCTGTCGCAATTCACGCCGGATGGTTCGCCTAATCGGCCGCTCTCTGAGTTTGGATTTCCGCCCAAGGTCTACCCGATCGGGCGTTTGGATGCGGATTCAGAAGGGCTGCTGTTGCTCAGTGACGAGCCGGAATTAAACGAGCGCCTGCTCCATCCGCGTCGCGCGCATCCGCGGACGTACTGGGCGCAGGTGGAACGCATTCCTGCACCTGAGGCGCTGAAGGAACTCGCGCAAGGCTTAAACATTCAAGGGCGTAAAACTCTCGCCGCGCGCGCCTGGCTGCTGGAGCCACAACCCGAAGTTCCAGCGCGCAATCCACCTATTCGCTTCCGAAAAAGCGTCCCGACGTGCTGGATCGCGATCGAACTCACCGAAGGCAAAAATCGCCAGGTGCGGCGAATGACTGCCGCGATCGGACATCCTACGCTGCGTCTCATTCGGGTGAAAATCGGAGGCTTCGACTTAGGAGGGCTTCCGGAAGGACAATGGAAGAAATTGGGGCGAGAGGAGCGTGCAGCGGTGCTCAGGGACGCCGGAGGTAGAGGGAACGGGTTGTCTATGCGATTTCCGACGCTGTGATGCCGTTGTTACGGCTTGATTACGAGGCACAAACGTGTACATTCTGGCAGAAACCCATGCACCGATCGTGGCAGACAACGATATCGTACCTTTGCCGCTTTCCGTCTCAGTTTTGAATGTGTTATGCGATTATACTTGAGTCTTGGTTTTCTGCTTTCCTCCCTTTTGCTGACCCAGGCCGCCACGGTTACTTTGGTGCCCACCAACGCCGTCTGGAAATACCTGGACGACGGTTCTGACCAGGGCACAGCCTGGCGCGCGCCGGCGCTTGACGATAGCGGGTGGTCCAACGGCATTCCCGAGCTCGGATTCGGCGATGCTGCCGACGGCCGGCCCGAAACCACGGTCATCCGGCGTACTCGGGGCGATAACTCAACGATTATTACGTTTTATTTTCGCCATCATTTCACGGTGACCAACATCAATGAACTTTCGAACCTGCACATTGGCCTGGTGCGAGACGATGGCGCGGTAGTGTACATTAATGGCTTTGAAGCGTTCCGGCAGAATATGCCTGGGGGCGCCATCCTTTTTGATACGACGGCATCCGGCAATCCGACCCAGGCCGAAGAGAGCACCTTTTTCACGAACACCGTGTCGTCCAGCATGCTCGTGGAGGGGGAAAACGTGATCGCTGTTGAAGTTCATCAAGTGAACACCGGCAGTTCGGATGTCAGTTTCAATCTTCGCTTTGCCGGCGACCGAAGCTCGGGAGGAAATACGCCGCCAAGCGTGTCCCTGACATCCCCCGGGAACAATGCCAGTTTTGCTGCTCCTGCGAGTGTCACGATTACGGCGAATGCCACCGATACTGAAGCGCCGGTCTCGCAGGTGGAGTTTTTTCAGAACGGCAGCAGTCTGGGCGTCGACACCTCGAGTCCATTCACGACGAACTGGACCGGAGTGGCAGCGGGGACATATGTCTTGCGAGCCATTGCGCGGGATGCGGGCGGGCTCTCCGCGACATCTTCGGTCATCAGTATTACCGTCACCAATCCAGTCGGGCCGGTGACGCTGGTGTCAACGGGCGCGGTTTGGAAGTACCTCGATAATGGCTCGGATCAGGGCACGGCGTGGCGGGGGACAACCTTTAACGACACGTCCTGGGCGAGCGGCGGGGCTCAGCTTGGGTACGGCGATGGCGACGAAACGACGCCGGTGGCGTGCGGCGTGAATCCGTGCTCGGGCAACACCCCTGGCAAGTATATCACGACCTATTTCCGCCGGAGCTTCACGGTGGCTGATCCCGCGTCGTTCGAGGACTTGACGTTGCGATTGCTGCGGGACGATGGGGCGGTGGTTTACTTAAATGGAAATGAACTCTTCCGCGACAACATGCCCGCCGGCGCTGTGACATTTCAAACGCTTGCTGTGAACGCGGTCGGTGGCGGCGATGAAACCACGTTCTTCACATTTCCCATAAATCCGGCCGCCTTGCAGGCCGGTAATAATGTCCTGGCAGTTGAGATCCATCAGAACGTTGATACCAGCAGCGATATCAGTTTCGACTTGCAACTATTCGGCAATGCCAGCGGCGTCGCCAATCCGAATCCGATCGTGACAATCACGAGCCCCGCGGGGGGCGCGAGTTTCCCCGGGCCAACGAATATCACTATTGCGGGAGATGTAACGGTTTCAAACGCCACGGTAACGCTGGTGGAAGTTTTTGCGAATGGCACAAAGCTTGGGAACGCACAAGTCACGCCGTCAGGTAATGGCGGTACTTTTTCGTACGCATGGAACAGCGTGGGTGCGGGCTCTTATGTCGTCGAGGCAGTGGCCACTGATAGCAGCAGTCGTAAGGGGACGTCCGGCCCAGTCAGCATCACCGTCACGGGACCGCCGAACCAACCGCCGACCGTGAGTATTAACTCGCCGGCAAACAATTCGACCTTCAAAGCGCCCACCAACCTCAATGTTCAAGTCACCGCCAACGACCCGGATGCTTCAGGATTCGTAAGCCGTGTTGAGTTTTACCGCAGCGGCTCATTCGTGGGCCAAAGCACGGTCGCGCCGTTCAATTTCGTTTGGAGCAATGTGCTTGTGGGGACGTTTCAGCTTACGGCGGTGGCGGTGGATAACGCCAGCGGGCGCGGAACGTCCGGTCCCATCAGCATCACATTCACCAGCGCAGCGCCTACTACGCTCATTGCGATGAGTGGCCCATGGAAATATCTCGACGACGGCAGCGACCAGGGCACCGCGTGGACAGCGCTGGCCTACAACGACAGCAGTTGGAGCAACGGCGTGGCGCAGCTTGGCTTTGGCGATGGTGACGAGAATCCAAATGGGGTTATACGCCGGGTATATGCTAACAATCCAAGTGTTCAGATCACGACCTACTATTTCCGCCGGCAATTCACAACCCCGGACCCGAGCGCATACACGGCTTTGACGGCGACCTACCGGCGGGACGACGGCCTTGTAGCGTATTTGAATGGAACTGAAGTATTCCGAAGTAACATCGGATCAGGGGCCGTCAATTTTCAGACTTTTGCGAATAATGCCGGCGACGACGGCAATTCCTTTTTCACAAACACCATTCCTGCGACGCTGTTGAATGCCGGCGCAAACGTGCTGGCGGTGGAGGTGCATCAAAACAGCCCCACGAGTACGGACCTCAGCTTTGACCTTGAATTGATCGGCAACACCGGGGCAATCGTAAATAAGTCTCCCACAGTTGCCCTCAACAGTCCCAGCAACGATTCGACGTACACGGAGCCCGCTACCGTCTCGATTGCGGCCACTGCAGCCGATTCGGACGGTACAGTTAGCAAGGTCGAGTTTTATGCGAACGGAGGAAAAATCGGAGAGGATACCGTATCACCGTATAACTTCGTGTGGGGCGGGGTAGGGATCGGCACGTACAACTTGACGGCGATTGCGATGGACAATTTCGGCGCTTCCGCGACATCAGCCGTGGTGCGCGTGTTCGTTGTGCCTTCTACTCCGCCAACGATTGCGACGCAAACTCCGCTGCCGGGCACGGTCAATGGGTTAACACAAATCACGGTCGGCTTTAGCGAGCCCGTAGACGGCGTTGATGCTTCCGATCTACTGATCAACGGCGTGCCTGCCACAAGTGTCACCGGTTCCAACGCGACGTATACTTTTCAGTTTCCGCAACCGCTCGATGGACCTGTTCGCGTTGAGTTCGCGACGGACCCGGGTATCGTGGACCGGGAATCGCCACCCAAGCCCTTCGATGCGGGGGCCGCGGAAGCCACCTGGCAATACACTCTTGTGGACAATGTAGCGCCCACGGTTGTTCTTACTGAGCCGGCGGCCGGCGCGATGCTACAGTCACTGACCGAAATCGAAGTCACGTTCAGCGAAGCTGTCGCGAATATTCAGGCGAGCGATTTGTTGATCAATGGCGTTCCCGCGACTGATTTAAGTGGTTACGGCGCCGGGAAATACCGCTTCACTTTTCCGCAGCCCCCATCAGGAACGGTTCAAGTTGCCTGGACTAATAATCACGGCATACGCGATTTCTCGGCGGGGCAGAACGCATTCGCAGGCGGCTCATGGACTTACACCCTCAACCCGAATGTCGTAGCCGGGGACATCGTGATCAACGAGATCATGTTCAGTCCCGCGCCCGTGAGCACGGCAACCGAGTACATCGAGCTTTATAATCGCGGTACGAACCCGGTCACTCTAACCGGTTGGCGGTTTAGCCGCGGCGTGGACTATACATTTCCGATGAGGACGCTGGCGCCCGGTGCGTATTTGGTGGTCGCGGCGAACGTTGCGGCGTTCAACGCGAAGTATCCCGGCGTGGCGAATGTGATTGGCGGCTGGCAGGGCGTTCTCAGCAATGGCGGCGAAGACATTCAACTGGAGGACGCCAACGGCAATAATGTGGATACCGTTGAGTATTCCGATGAAGGCGATTGGGCTGTCCGCATTCGCAGCGGCACCAGCGGCACTGGTTGGGATTGGCTCGCGGAGGCGGATGGTTCGGGCAAATCCCTTGAGCTCTGCAATCCAGCCATGCCCGGCAATAACGGACAGAATTGGCGCCCGAGCAACGGGGCTAACGGCTCGCCCGGCGTTCGCAATTTTCACAATACAAACAATATCGCACCACTGATTTCAGAAGTAATTCATTCGCCGGCAGTGCCGCGCCCAAGCGACAGCATTATTTTCACCGCGCAGGTTCAGGACGAACTACCGGGGGCCGCGGTTAATCTGCGTTATCGTGATCATTCGACAACCTCGCCGCCGAACTTTGGCACGGCGGCCATGCTGGATGATGGCAATCACGGTGACGGCGCCCCTGGAGATGGCTTGTACGGGGTGGTTCTCACTCCGCAGCTCAACGGCACGATTATCGAATACTATATCGAGGCCACCGATTCCGGCGGACGTACCCGTACCTGGCCGGCGGCTGCCCGCCAGGCTGATGGCACAACCTTCGCGCAGACCTGCAATGCATTGCTGCAAGTCAGCGACGAGGTCTACTCAGGTTCGCAACCTTTTCTGCAGATGATCATGACCGCTACGGAGCTCAATTTTATGGTGACCCTCGGTCGTGATCGCAATCGTCAATTTAACGCCACGCTCATTGCCTCTGAGAGGGCAGATATCGCAACGCGTCACAATCTCAGCGTGCGTTTCCGTGGGGCGAGTTCATTTGGACGGAATCCGCCGACCATGCGCGTCAACATTCCCAAAGACAGGACGTGGCACGGTGCCAGCGAATACAATCTAAACAGCCAGTACACTTACAACCAGGCGACGGGCGCGGCTGTCGCGGAAAAGGCGGGTCTGGCTGCGGCGCACGTTCGTCCCGTGCAGTTGCGGGTAAATGGTGTGAATTGGGGCGTTCCTGGGCCCAGCCACCCATTCAATTTCGGCAGTGCCAACGTGACTTATGGCTCATATGCGCTGCAGGAGGTCATGAACGCCGACTGGGCCGCACGTGTCTTTCATGGCGATTCCAGCGGCAACGTATACCGTAATGCGCGCCCCGACACTGGGCTTGATTATCTGGGGACCAATCCGAGCAGCTATATCGGCCAGGGCTACTCAAAGGAATCGAACACCAGCGAAAACGATTGGAGCGACCTGATCCGCCTCACGGACGTCCTAAACAACAGTCCAGACAGCAGCTACCTCCGCGACGTGCGGTCCGTTGCAAACATCGAGCAATGGATGATCTATTTCGCCGCCTGCCAACTCATGGAATACTCCGAAACAGCCCTTTGCAACGGCTCGGATGGCCAGGGGGTCGGCGATGACTACTCGATGTACCGCGGCATCAATGATCCCCGTTTTGTGCTGATGGCTCACGATTTCGATACGATCTTCGGGCAAGGGGACACGGGCGGCAATCCCAGCGAAAACATCTTTAACATGAACGCCATCAACACCGTCGCGCGGTTTATTACATATCCTCAAATTACGCCGGTGTACTATCGCACCCTGAAGTACTTGGCCGACACGGTGTACGAGCCTTCGCAATTCGATCCCTTTCTGGATCGTGTAATCGGTGAGTTCGTGCCGACAACAACCATTGACGCCATGAAGGCCTTCAACGTTCAGCGCCGGAATTATGTGCTTTCGCAGATTCCGCTGACGTTGACGATCAACACTGGGTTGCCGGTCGTAAATGGCTTTTTCCAGACGACGGCATCCACCGTGAACCTTAATGGGCAGGCAAACGTGACGGAAACTTACAGTGTGAAGGTCAACGGCGCTTTCGCTTCCTGGGTGCCATGGCAACGCGCATGGAGCATCAGTGGTGTTGCGCTGACTCCAGGTCTGAACACCATCACAGTCCAGACTTTCGATGCGAACGGCGGCGAATTACAGCGCTCTCCGGTTGTGATTTGGTATGACGATGGGTCAGTCCAGAACGTGTCTGGCACGCTCGCGGCTAATACGACGTGGGCAGCGACCGCAGGGCCGTTCATCGTCAGTGGCAATCTCACCGTGCCGGCGGGCGTCACTTTGACGATCGAGGCCGGCACCACGATTTATTTCGCACAGGGCGCGAGCATCACAGTAAACGGCCGGCTGCTGGCGGAGGGCACGGACGCACGGCACGTCCGCTTTACGCGCCAACCCGGCACCGCGAACACTTGGGGCGGCATTCGTTTCAACAACACGACCAGCGACAACCGGCTCGTCTATGCGGACATTGATTTCGCTAGCACCGCCGATCCAATCACGGCTGCCAGCTCGACAGTAATGCTCGATCACGCGGTCTTCACCGGAACGACACGCACTATGATTGATCTGAGCAACTCATCGGCAATCATCCGCAATTCCGTTTTCCCCGCCGTTGCCAGCGATGAAGCAATCCATGGAACCGGCATGCCCGCCAATGGGTACGTTATCATCGAAGGCAATATCTTCAGCGGCGGCAGCGGAGTAAGCGATCTCATCAATTTTACCGGTGGCAAACGTCCCGGTCCGATCCTGCAGGTACTAAACAATACTTTCAGCGGAGGCAGCGATGAGGCAATCGACTTGAACGGTGCCGATGCGCACATCGAAGGCAACGTGTTCATGAATATCCACCAGGACGGCATTCGCGACAACACAGCCAATGCGATTGCCGCCAATGGTGCCTCAGATGTGACAGTTGCTCGCAATGTGTTCGTAAACAACGATCACATGCTTCTGCTCAAGAACGGCTCGTCGGCTATCGTCCAGAACAACACGGTGTCCGGCATCCACACCAATGGAAACGCGCGCGCTGTCGCAGCCGCTATTAATTTCGTCGAAGCCATTCCTTCCGGCGGCACGAACGGCGCGGGCGCAGTGCTGGAAGGCAACATTTTTTGGGACGTCGATGCAAACCGACATTTTCTGAACGCAACTCCAGTAGTGTCGCTGTCGGTAAACTACAGTCTGCTCGGCGGCACCAACCATCCGGGTACCGGCAATTTGAATGTTGATCCCACGTTCGTCAGCGCTACCGATCCGCGCTTGCTGCCGGGCTCGCCCGCGATCGGTGCCGGCCCGCTCAGCCTCGACATGGGCGCCTATGTTCCTGAAGGCCTGACCATCATCGGCGAACCAACTTCGCCGACCGGCCTGAACTCGGCCACGCTGAGCCTCTACGGCCCGGGCATCACGCAGTACTCCTACAGTCTGAATGGTGGCGCCTACGGCCCGTTCACTCCGATTGCCACGTCCATTTCGCTGAGTGGCCTCGCCAACGGTCCAAATTTCGTTTCGGTGATCGCCAGGAATTCAGCCGGCGTTTCGAACACCCCCGTCCGTTCGCGAATATGGGTGGTACGCTCTGGCTTGCCGTCCATTGTCATCAACGAAGTTCTCGCACGCGGCGATCGTATCGAACTCTACAATCCCGGCTCCAGTGCCGTCAGCCTCGCAGGGTGGGGGATTACTGACGAAGCGGATAATCCCTACAAATATAGATTTCCAATCGGAAGCTCCATCGGCGCCGGGCAGTACCTGGTTCTGGCTGATACTCAGGTCGGCTTCTCGATCAAACGCGAAGGCGACGACATTTCGCTCACTGACCCCAGCGGATTGACGGTGGATTCAATCACCTTCGGCATGCAGATTGATAATTATTCAATCGGCCGCCTTGCCAATCGCCAGTGGGCGCTTACCGTCCCTACGCTTGGGGGTCCGAACCGCGCCGCACGCACCGGCAATCCCGATACGCTCAAGATCAATGAATGGCTGGCGGACGGCGTATCGCCTTTCGCCGATGACTTCATCGAATTGTTCAACCCCGATCCTCAACCGGTCGCCCTGGGCGGTCTGTTCCTGACGGACTCCATTGCCGGGACTCTCGATCGCCACAAAATTACGGCGTTGAGCTTTATCACCGGCGGCGGTTTTGCAGTGTTCATCGCCGACGGCAACGCTGGCGCCGGGGCCGACCATGTCAATTTCCATCTGGCCGCGGAGGGCGGCAACATCGGGTTATATGATACCGATCTATCGCTGATCGATTGCGTCGTTTACGGTCCTCAAACAACTGACGTCTCGATGGGACGCCAGCCCAACGGTTCCGGGAATATCGTTTTCTTCACAACACCCACGCCGGGCGCTCCCAATCCTGCAATTATTCTGCCGGGCACCGCCATCGTCATCAACGAAATCCTTGCCGACAACGTCACGCGCGCCGAAACGGACGGAAGCACACCGGATTGGATCGAGTTGTTCAATCCCACCCCAAGTGCGGTCAATCTTGCCGACATGAGTTTGAGTGATGACCTGCTGGATCCGCGCCGCTTCGTGTTCCCATCGGTCACGATTCCGTCGGGAGGCTATTATGTTGTTCGCTTTGAGCCGGATGAGCCCATCTCCGCCACAAATACCGGCTTCGGCCTCAAAGCGAGTGGTGGCGGTGTCTTCCTCTACGACAAGCTTTCGAACGGTGGTTCGGAACTGGACGTGGTCTTTTACGGGGTTCAGGCCCGCGACTTTTCGATTGGCCGGTTTCCCAGCGGCAGCACCAATTGGGTGCTCACGCTCCCGACACGGCGCGCGGCGAACATTCAGCAGGCGCTTGGCAATCCTGCTGCCTTGCGTGTGAACGAATGGATGGCGGACCCAACTTCCGGCAACGACTGGTTCGAGATCTACAACGGTGATGCTTTGCCCGTCGCGCTGGCCGGGCTGCAGTTGCGCGATGACGGAAATATCTTTGTCATTCCAGACCTGTCCTTCATCGGCGTCGGCTTGTTTGGCTTCCAGCGCTTTGATGCTGATGGGAATACCGCCGCCGGGGCCGACCACGTCAACTTCAGCCTCTCGCGCAGCCGCGACTCGATCACAATCGCAACGGCGCAGGGCAACCTCATCGACTTCTACCGTTGGCTCGTCGCACAAACGACCGGTGTTTCCGAAGGTCGCTTGCCCGATGGCGCCGCCACCATCGTGAAGTTCCCCACAACGCCAACGCCAGAAGCCAGCAACTATCTGCCGTTGACGAATGTGGTGATTAATGAGGTGCTGGCGCATTCCGATCTGCCCTTCGAGGACGCGATTGAACTCCGCAATCTCACGGGTTCGACCGTGGACATCAGCGGCTGGTATTTGAGTGACGCGAAGAGCATCCTTCGGAAGTTTAGGATGACCAACGGCACGACCATTCCCCCATTCGGATTCAAGGTATTTTACGAAACCAATTTCAACAACGCGACCAACGCGTTTCCTTTCTCGTTCGATTCCGCCCACGGCGACGAACTTTATTTGTCGCAAGCGACGAACAACAACCTTACCGGCTATCGCGACGTGGTTAAATGGGGCGCCACCGAAAACGCAGTGTCCGTGGGTCGCTATCAAAAGAGTTCCGGCGTGGACTTCACCATTCTTAACGCGTTGACTTTTGGTAACGACGATCCCGCCAACGTGCAACAATTTCGACAGGGCACGGGGCGCACGAACGCCCTGCCGAAGGTGGGTCCGATTGTGATCACCGAAGTTATGTATCACCCGCCCGACGATCCAGGCGGCATTGACAACATTCTTTATGAGTACATCGAACTGAAGAACATCAGCGCGAGTGACGTGCCTTTGTATGATCCTGCCTATCCGACCAACACGTGGCAGTTCCGCGATGGCGTGAACTACGCGTTCCCACCTAACACCACCGTTCCGGCCGGCAATACCATCCTGGTGCTTAGCTTCGATCCCGTCGACGATCCGGAAGCCTACGCACTTTTCCGATCGCATTACTCTCTCGGCACCGGACTGGCGATGTACGGTCCGTACAATGGCAAACTCGACAACGGTGGCGAAGAGCTCGCCCTCTACAAACCCGATGCGCCCGAAGGACCTGCCGACCCCGATGCCGGCTTTGTCGCTTATGTCATGGTGGATCGTGTCGTCTACGATGACCTGGCGCCCTGGCCGATCGCTGCGGACGGCACCGGTTCCTCCCTGCACCGCGTTAGTCTCAGCGGCTACGGCAACGATGTGACCAACTGGATCGCTGCCGCGCCCAGCCCGTCACCTTCGCCTCTGGGCGGCAACCCGGATCGCGATGGCGATGGCATGCCTAACGATTGGGAACTTCTTTATGGCTTTAATCCAGACAGTGCCGCTGACGCCGCGCAAGATGCCGACGGCGATGGCTTTACCAACTTGCAGGAGTACCTTGCGGGTACTGACCCCTTGAACGCGCTGCTCATTCGCATCAACGCTGGCGGACCCGTGACGTTGAGCTTTAACGCCACCGCAAATACA
>DATENK010000268.1:0-8744 GCA_035275085.1 Verrucomicrobiia bacterium
AAAGTTGATCCGCAGGATGGGAAGGTTTTGTGGAGTCTGAAGCAAAAGGGGCAGGTGAATTTGTTCTCCGGCAAATTCTTTTACGGCGTGGAGGCTCATGGAGGCGGCGGTGTGCGTTTCGGAAAAAAAGTCCCCGCCCACACCCGCTTTTATCGGCTCCACCCGCGTGATGGTCGGATAATTTGGGACCACGTCGAGCAGGGATACCCGGTCGACATCGACTTTCGCGACAACCGAATCGTCGCGCTCTTCCAGGACGAAGTGCGAGTGCTCGAGTTTTTGTCCGTCTTATGAGCGTTGGTGGAACGGCTATTTAGCTCCGCCTTGAATGCTTTTCATGATGGCTTCCTGCATCATCGACTGCACATTCTCGTGCTTCTTGTAATTGGCGGGAGGCTCAAAAAGTTTCGTATCCGGCTTGGCGAGCTTCGCGTTCCGGAATGTCATTTGAACTTTCGTGTTGTCTTTGGCCGTCTCGATTCGAACCGGGAACTTCTTCAATTGCGTCGCATTCCAAACTGTCGCTTCACTCTTGGTGCCGTCCCCTTCGGTGATAATGACGCGATTCTTAATACAAGCCTGCCCGTCGATGGTGTCCTTGCCGAGTTCCGTGCTGTCCAACTTGATCTTGCTCTCATCCTGCTCTTTATTGTTCGGCGTGGCGATGACAGCGTAAGCCTGCAGCGAGGGATAAACCAGGTAAGAACTGGTTTTTCCTTCCTGCGAAATCATGGTCATGTCGCCCATACCCATCGCCTTGAGTTGCTCGCCCATGCCCGCGGGCAATTGCGGCCCCTTGGCGCGCGTGAGATCGATTTCCAGCCGACTCTTTCCTTCCAAGTACCAAATCTTTGCTGGCGTGGACAGACCTTCCTTACTGCCTTGCTCAGTCATCGCCATGTCCATGTCGGCGGAGAAGGCTTTGTGTTCGCCGAAGAGTTTCGAAAACGCTGCCGAGAACTGCGGCGTGCTCGGCGCCAATCCGCCGCCTCCCGGAAGCTGGGCGTGCATGCTGATTGCCGCCGCCAAAAACAAAACGATCCCAAGCCACTGCCGTTTCACTCTTTCCATATTTTCTTCCTCCCGCCACCCAAACCTGAATTGGCACCCTCGTCAACTGATTTACGCTAGAAGCTTTCGCACCACGTTTCCAGCAACATCGGTCAGCCGGAAATCACGCCCTTGGAAGCGATAGGTCAGTTCGGTGTGGTCGAACCCGAACAGGTGCAGGAGCGTGGCGTGGAAATCGTTGATGTGAACCGGGTCTTTGGCAATGTTCCACCCGATTTCATCGGTCTCACCGATGACCTGGCCCCCTTTAACGCCGCCGCCGGCCATCCAGATCGTAAACGCGAACGGATGATGATCGCGCCCAGTCACTTTGGCGTAGCCTTTGCGGTTTTCGCCAAGAGGCGTGCGACCGAATTCCGAGCCCCACACGACCAGAGTCGAATCCAGAAGGCCGCGCTCTTTAAGGTCTTTCAGTAGCGCCGCGATTGGTTGGTCCGCCATGCCAGCGTTGAAGGTGAGTTCCGCGTCCAGGTTGCTGTGATGGTCCCACGAAGCATGATAAAGGTTCACGAAGCGCACGCCACGCTCCACCAGTCGGCGGGCCAGCAGACAATTGCGCGCAAAAACCCGAAACTGGCCGGGGCCACCGGCGCGGTCAGCTTTAATCTTGAGGTCCTCGCGATCAACGCCGTATGCATCCAGAGTTGACTGCGATTCGTTCCTGAAATCCATCAGTTCCGGCGCGGCGGTTTGCATCCTGAAGGCTAATTCATACGACGCGATGCGCGCAGAAATTTCGGGATCGCCCACATACTTCTGGTGCAGGCGATTCAAATCGCCGATCGCTTCGATGCCATGGTGCTGCATCTCCGGAGTAATGCCCGGCGGGTTGCTCAGGTTCAGCACCGGATCACCCTTACTGCGAAACAGCACTCCCTGGTAATTGGATGGAAGAAATCCGTTTGACCACAAGGTCGCCCCGCCGCTCAGGCCGCGGCCGGCAGTGAGCACGACATAGCCCGGCAGACTTTTGGATTCGCTACCCAGCCCGTAATTGAGCCATGACCCAATCGTCGGCCGGCCAAACGTGCCCGATCCCGTGTTCATCATTAGTTGACCCGGGTGATGGTTGAATTGGTCCGTGTGCATCGAACGGATCAACGCAATGTCATCCACGCATTCGGACAGATGCGGCAGCAGGTCGGAAAACTCCATCCCGCATTGGCCGTGCTTCTTGAACTTGCGCGGGCTGCCCATCAGTACCGCGCTCTCTTTCTGGATGAAAGCGAAGCGCACCTTATTCGTCAGCGAGTCGGGCAGCTTTTGCCCGTCGAGTTCCTTCAGCTTCGGCTTCGGATCGAATAAATCCATCTGGCTCGGCGCGCCTTCCATGAAAATGAAGATGCAGGCACGCGCTTTCCCAGGAAAATGCGGGCCGGTGACTCCGTGACCGGCGCTTTGACTCGCCAACAATCCTTGCTCCCTCAACAAAGAGGCCATCGCCACCAAACCGAGGCCGCTCGCGCTGGTCGCCAGGAAATCTCGCCGGGTCAAATGGAACAAATCCCGCGGATGCATGACGCCTAATGGTAAATCTTTCGCGACTCTGATCCAACTCCGAATATTCACAGGCGGTGGATAACGGGTGAATAACTAAAAACAACTTTTACTCGCGGACGGAGCAGGGGCATAGTGAGGATAATCGCGATGGCGAAAGAAGAACGAGTATTGTGCTTTCCCCGCAAGTTGCTGGAGGAAGTCGGTGCATTCCAGGGCTTGAGCATGGACGTGGACAAGTATCTGCCCTTCGTTACTTCGGCGAAACGGCTGCTGTATCTGAATCGCAGTGAAGCCGAACAGGACAAGCGTTACAAGCAACTCATCCCTTATGTGCTGGTGATTTGCGATGGCAAAATCTTGCGTTATCGGCGCGGCAAAGGCGGCCAGGAGACGCGGCTACACGGGCTGTATTCGGTCGGAATCGGCGGGCACATTTCCGAAGAGGACAGCAGCCTTTTCTCAAATGTCGGCTATCAGGAGGGTATGCGTCGCGAGATCATGGAGGAGGTGGCGGTAGAGGAAATGAACGAGGCCACGGTAGCGGTGATCAACGACGACAGCAGTGACGTGGGGCAAGTGCACTTTGGCGTCGTGCATATCATGCATGTTGCCAGTGAGAATGTGGTTGGGCATCGAAGCGGCATTGTGTCGCCCGAATTTGTTTTGATCCCTGAAGCCATGAACGATCTTTCCGGTTACGAATCATGGTCGCGGTTGTGTTTGGAAAATATCTAGCTGCTTCTTCAAAAAGCGAGAGCACACGCCATTAGCGATTCAACAGCAGGGAATTGATCGCTTGCGCGGCGCGACGCGATGCACCAGGAGGTCCAAGCCTGCCGATGACCCGTGGAAGCTTCTCTCTGATCTCAACCCGCCGCGCATCGTTCGCCAACAACTCATTGGCAACGCGTGCGAGATTCTCGGGCGTGGCGGCGTCTTGCACAAACTCCGGAAAAAGCGCTTCGTTCGCAAGCAGGTTCGGCATGGAGAGATATTTTACTTTGATGATTCGTTTCCCGATTTCGTACGTCAGCGGGGAAGTCTTGTACATCGCCACGGTTGGCACTCCGAAGTAAGCGCATTCCATCGTGACAGTGCCGGTTGCGGCGATGGCGAGATCCGCGTGGCTAAGCAGTTCGGGCAAGCCGCCAACCTGCACTTGAATGTTCGAGCCGTTCGGCAAAAGTGTTTTGGCAATCTCTGCCAAGGCGGCGTTCGGCAGGACCATGGCCTTGCGTGCTTTGCCGAGGGCACCGGCCGCTTCGCCCATGACCGGCACGTGCCGGCGCAACTCGCCAATGCGGCTCCCCGGAAGGAATACCACCACGCGCCCGGGTTCGCGAGGACACTCGCTCTCCCGGAAGCCAGCATAACGATCAACTATTGGATGCCCAACAAACTCGACGTTCAGCGCGGGAGCATGTTCGCCATACCAATCCTTCTCAAAGGGAAAAATACTGAGCAGCAAATCAACATTTTGCGCGAGGCGGTGCGCCCGGCCGGGACGCGATGCCCACACCTGAGGCGAAACGAATTGAATGATCTTAGGGTCCCAATTGCGAAAGATGCCTTTGCGGCGATTCACTTCTTTCCGGATTCCCGCTGCAAGACGCAGGTTAAACCCGGAGTAATCCACGCAGATGATTGCCTGCGGCTGACGCTCAACGGCGGTTCGCGCGAGACGCAGGAGCAATCGCCGAAACGTGAAGATCTTCCGCAGCGCGTCCGAAAGCCCGGTCACCGCATGTTGCGTCAAGTCGAATAACAACTCCACTCCTGCCGCAACCATCGCTGGACCCCCTGCGCCGAAGAATCGCGGCTCCAGGCTCGCACGAAGCGGTTGGCCGGCAGCGCCATCATAATCTCCAGCTGCGATTTCTTCTCGCAATGCGCGCACGAGATCGGCGGCGAGCAGATCGCCGCTAGGCTCGCCAGCCACGATCATGAATTGGCGCGGGACCATTCTAAGTCCGCAGATTGGCCGCAATCTGGTGCGAGATCTCCCATGCCACGTCCAGCGCCTTCTTCGCGGATTCACCGCTGACCAGCGGCGTTTTGCGTTGACGGATGCACTCGATAAAATCAGCCAGCTCGAGTTTCAATGGCTCCTCTTTATTGATCGGCACCGGCTCGCGCACGACGCGTTTGCCCGCAAACTCGCTTACGATGGTTGAGGCTTTTGCGTGCAAAAGTTTCTTCAGCAGACTGCTTTCGTGTTCACCATCGCGCGCGATACGATAGATGAAACCTTCCTGCGCGCGGTAGTCGAGCGAGATATAGCTGGGGGTCGTTTTGCCGCCGCTGAACACGCGGATTTTGCGCATGCGTTCGGGGCTCACGCGACTCACAGTCAGATTGGCTACGCATCCATTCTCAAAGCGCAGCCGCGCGTTCGCGATGTCCTCGGTCGCACTCAGCACCGGCACGCCGATGGCGTCAATACTTCGCAGCGGCGCCTTTACGAACGCGAGCACCACATCGAGGTCATGAATCATCAAATCAAGCACAGCGCCCACGTCCGTGCTGCGACCGGGATATGGTGAAAGCCGATGCGTTTCGATGAAGCGCGGTTCGACTGCCACCCGCTGCAAATAGTTGAAGACCGGGTTGAAGCGTTCGATATGTCCGACCTGCAGGACGCAGTTTCGCTGATGCGCGAGTTCTACCAACTCGGCCGCTTGGCCCGCATCATTTGTCATCGGCTTTTCGACGAGCACATGCCTGGATGCCTGAAGCAGCCGTTTGGCCAGTTCGTAATGCGTGTTTGTGGGCGTGACAATGCTAAAAGCTTCAGCTCGCTCGACCAATTCATCCACAGTGGCAAACGCCTTGACTCCAAGCCGAGCCGCGACGCGCATTCCGGTCTCCGCGGCTGAATCGTACAAGCCCACGAATTGCACCTGGCCGGCAGAGGCCAAGCCCGAATAGATGCGCGCGTGCTCCTTTCCGAGCGAACCCACACCAATCACGCCAACACTAATCCGGGGCACGGTCACGGGAAACAATTAACCGCGGATTACGCGGATGACACGGATATTCTGAGGCGGAGCCGCTACGTTGTTGTCGTAACCGCCTGAGTCTGGTGGGCCACTTTGTAGCGCTTATAGCTTTTTCGGCTGATAAACACGATAAGGCAAACAATCAAAACCAGGGCGACAAACGGGGCAAGGAATGACGCGACTACCGACAGGATCAACTCGCCCGTCGCAACCAAAAAATTGCCAAAGCCGCCCGTCGACGCCGTTGAGGCCGCGCGCGTCACCACCGTAGCGGTCTGGACTGCGCCCGCCGCGCCGGCCCCGGCGATAATAGCCAGCGACCAGCGGAGGAATGGATCCATGCCCGTAAAGACCGATGCCGAAATCACCGCACCAGCCACCACAGCCGCAGGCGTAGCAATGGTATCCAGCAAATGATCCAGCCACGGAATGTAATAGGCCCCGACTTCGAGCGCCGTGGCGAGCGCGAACGCGATCATTGCCGTGTCGCTCCCCATCCATTGAAACGAAGGGACCAGTGTCAGTTTGCCGGCTTTCGCTGCGATGCTCACGAACAGCATCGGAACAAACACGCGGAATCCGCACGCAGCCGCAAGGCCGATGCCCAGAGCGACACTTAGCAGTTCGTTCATAGCTAGAGCACTTTCACGTATTTTTCGGGAAAACACAATTCCCGAATGGCTACACAACGAGCCCTTATTTGTAATACCCGCCAGCAATTGGGAAAGTTGCAGCAGATCGCTTTTCTTTGCGGCGCGAGGGGGAAAAAAATTCCTTGCTTCGGATGCCGGAACACATCCTAAATGGGCCGAGCATGCCGATTGAGAAGATTATCGTGCTGGAGGACGACCAGGTGGTCCGCAAAAGCCTCGAGCAGCAGTTGCGCTACCGCCGATATGACGTTGCCTCCGCGAGCACGATCGCCGAAGCCCAGGAGTTGCTCGGCAAAGACAACTTTGACCTTCTAATCATGGATGTCCGGCTGCCCGACGGGATCAGCACCGACCTTCTCAAACAATTGCAGTCCCGCCCCGTCAAGCCGCTCGTCGTAATGATTTCCGGGTTCGGCACCGTAGACCTCGCGGTCGAATGCATGAGCAACGGCGCATTCACCTTCCTGACCAAGCCGTTTTCACCGGAGCAGTTGACCGTTACCCTCAAAAAGGCCGAGGAACACACGCAATTGGTGAAGGTCAACCAGTTCCTCAGCCATGGCGAGGACGAGGAGGGGTATGAGTTGCTCGGCCAGAGCCCTATCATGGACAGCTTGCGAGCTTTAATCCGCAAAGTCGCGCGCACGCAAGCCACCGTCCTGATCCAGGGCGAAAGTGGCACCGGCAAAGAGTTGGTCGCGCGTGCGATCTATGCGCAAAGCCCGCGATTCAATGCGCCATTCATCAAAACGAATTGCGCGGCCATCCCCGAGAACCTCATCGAGAGCGAGTTCTTCGGTCATGAGAAAGGCGCCTTCACGGGTGCGCTCACTAAACGCGAAGGTCGCTTCGAGTTGGCGCACGGCGGTACGATCCTGCTGGACGAGATCAGCGAGATTTCGCCCCAGGTCCAGGCGAAGCTGCTGCGCGTGTTGCAGGAACGGGAATTCGAGCGTGTTGGCGGCAACCGAACCGTGAAAGTCGACGTGCGCGTCATCGCCACTACCAACCGTAACCTCGAGGAAAGCGTCGAACGCAAAGAGTTCCGGCAGGACCTTTATTTTCGATTGAACGTGGTGCCAATCCTTGTGGCCCCTTTGCGGGAACGGAAGTCAGACATCCCACTGCTGGCGGATCAATTTCGCCAGAGGTTCGCGCGCAAGCACGGGATCGATGTCGTGGGCATTTCGCAAGGGTGCTTTGCGGCGTTACAGGAGCATTCCTGGCCCGGCAACGTGCGCGAGCTTCAGAACGTCATCGAACGCGCGGTGATCCTTTGCAGTGAGGGCGGCATGTTGGAGGCATCGCATCTCGGTTTCACGCCACAAGCCAATGCGCCACGCGGGCTGTTCTCGGCAACGGCGAGTGGCGCGCCACCATCCACCACAGTCTCGGGAGACTTTTTCAGCCTCGCGGAATTGGAGAAGTGTCACATCCTCGCAGCGATGGAGCGGTGTCAGGCAAATCGCACAGCCGCGGCGAAGATTTTGGGGATTAGTATCCGCACCCTGCGGAACAAGTTGAACGAATACAAGTACAAGGGGCCGGAAAAAAGTGCCCCCGATGACGAATAAGGTCGGCCGGTCAGCGTATCGCGCCAACATCGAAGTGGGGTAATTACCTACCGTCTCGCATGGTGACATGTCTTGCCGGTTTGTCCTGAAGCAAGACGCAAGGTTCCATTTTTCAGCCTTTCTCTGTCTCTGCTTTCGCGCCTGTCCTGAAGGAATGTCCAAGGCTGGTGCAAATAGCTGATGGTTTCCGCACGACTGGCAAACCACCTGCTAACCCCTTCCGCGCAGACACGCTGCAACTGACCAGAACTGAAGTATATGATGGTTCAACCACGGGCGCGCGCCGCCACCCCTGCCAAATTATTGCCCGCCGGCCGCAAACCACCCGAGAAATCTCGTCCCGCATGGCCGGCCAAACGGCGTATTCGCCCCGGCAGCTCCGTCGAGGAGGATTTGGTCGAGAAATATTTACCGCTGGTCAAGACCGTCGTTGGCCGGCTCGCGATGACTTTGCCGCCGCACGTGGATGGCGAGGACCTTTACAGCGCGGGGTTGAGCGGTTTGCTCAGCGCCGTTCGCCAATACAACCCCGCCGCCGGAACCGCCTTCGAGACCTACGCTCGCCTGAGGATTCGCGGCGCCGTGTTCGACGAATTGCGCCGCATGGATTGGGTCCCGCGGTCCGTGCACACCAAAGCCCGCCGGGTGCAATCGGTGATGCAAACGATCGAGCAAAAGAAAGGACGCCCAGCCACCGAAGAAGAAATGTCCAAGGCGCTGGACATCCCCGTGAGCGAGTACCGCCATTGGCTGGAGGAAATTCGCCCGGCGACATTCGTTTGCCTGGACGCCTCGTTCAACAATGACCAGGACGATTCCCTTTCGCAATATGAGAGCCTCGCCGACCAGAAACAGGAAGACCCGATGGACGGCACCTTTCGGCGGGAAATTTCGCGCCTGATCTCCGAGCGGCTCACCCAGCTTCCAGAGATGCAACGCAAAGTTTT
>DATENK010000269.1:0-8839 GCA_035275085.1 Verrucomicrobiia bacterium
CCTCCAAATCCAAGCTCCCTCACTCGCCGGTGCTCTCTTGAATTGGAAACCTCTCAACCTCTCTCTCGCCCATCACGCGTACTTGCCAAAACCATATCACAGGGGTCACGATCTACCCAGATATCCCTCAAAAAGCGCCAAATTGTCGAACAGCAAAAATTCCAGATTGAAAACTTTCGGCGGCGTATTCATTGTCGCGGCAGGAACCAATTATGATAACACGACGTGATGCGATCAGGAGGACGGTGCTGACTTCAATATTTGCCTTGGGTGCGCCGGGTGCGGTGTGGCGGGCGCAGGCGCAGGCCAGCGCGGCTGGGCCTTATTCATTGCCGGCGTTGCCGTACGCGGTGGATGCCCTGGAACCCTACATCGATGCGCAGACCATGCAGATTCATCACGACAAGCATCACGCCACGTACGTCAACAATCTGAACAAGACGCTCTCGAAGTCGCCGGAGATCAGCAGCAAACCCATCGAAGAACTGGTCATGAATCTGAAGGACGTGCCGGAGAATCTGCGCAACAGCGTCAAAGGCAGCGCGGGTGGACATGTGAATCATACGTTATTTTGGTCGATGATGAAAAAGAACGGTGGCGGACAACCGCCCGCAGAGTTGGGCAAAGCGATCGAAAAAAAGTTCGGGACATTCGCGATATTCAAGGACCTCTTTTCCGGCGCGGCGACGCGGATTTTTGGGAGTGGCTGGGCATGGCTGCTCCTGGATGGGCAGGAACTGAAGATTGAATCCACACCCAACCAGGATAGTCCGCTCATGGCCGGAAAGATTCCACTGCTCGGCATCGATGTGTGGGAACACGCATACTATTTGAAATACCAGAATCGTCGCGCCGACTACGTGGAAGCGTTCTACAACGTGATCAATTGGGATTTTGTTACGGAACGCTACAAGAAGCAGATGAAAGCCTGAGCGCAGCGCGGCAGGCCCTACTTCGAGCCGCGCCGCGAACGGTGCACTTCGGGTTTGTGGCGCGCGTTGCGCTTGCCCTGCCGGTAAACGCTGATGGGAGGAGACTCACTGTATCGGGTCCGCGTTGCATTCACATCGGCGAGCGTTCGTTGGATATTCCGCGTTTTGGCTGGCGGTAAACCGGTAACTTCGGGAACGGCTGGACGCTGCTTTGCTTTGCGAGCGAGCGCCTGTCCACGACGCCGTCCCGCCTTTAACGGTTGATTTCGGTCCTGCATAAACTTCCCTCACGTGAAAGCTACCCTCGGTTCTATTGTATTGCCACCAGCGAATATTTTTGTAAAATCAGACGAACCCATGAAAGTTCTGATCAGTTTCACGCTGGCCCTTCTTCTGAGTACCGCCTCGAGTTTTGGTGCACCATTCACCAGCAATCCGACAGCTGATGCCTTCGTCACCACGGGGAAGGACGGCGAACTGGCAAACAATAATTACGGCGGGGGGGGATCGATCTCTGTATCCGCACCTGGCATTGATGCCGGGCAGACGGAGGCAGTCTTGCAATTTAATCTGGCCGGAGCCGTGAGTTCCTTCAATGCGCAATTCGGCGCGGGCCAATGGAGTGTTCAATCGGTGACTCTGCAACTCACGGCGGCGGCTGCGAACAACCCGATTTTTAACTCGCCGTCGCCCGGGACCTTCGGCGTCTCCTGGATGCAAAATGACGCGTGGCAGGAGGGGACAGGCACGCCTTCCTCGCCAGGAACAAGCGGGATCACTTACAATAGCCTGCAAACGGTCTTTACGGGGCCGAACGACCAAAACCTGGGCTTCTTCAGCTTTGATGGACGCGCGAGTGGGGCAAGTGTTCACAACCTAAGCCTCGAATCGGGGCTAACGAGTGATATCATGTCCGGCGGGCTCTCGAGCTTTCGCCTGTTTCCGGCCGACAGCACGATGAGCGGCGTCTTTAACTCGCGTAACTTCGGCACCGTGGCCAATCGTCCGCTGTTGACGGTGGTGGCCGTGCCTGAACCGAGCACGATTGCGTTGGCGGGGTTGGGTTTCGTGGTGGTGGGCGTCCGCATGTGGATGCGCCGGAAACGCTAAAATTGGCCCTTGTCAAACCGCCGTTCATTGGTAGTTTATGCGGCTCTTAAATTGAGTTTATGAAAGCGGATATACATCCCAAATATCAGGACGCGGAAATCCGGTGCGCGTGCGGCAACGTGATTAAGACGCGGTCCACCAAGCCGACAATCCTGGTCGGTATTTGCAATGTGTGCCATCCGTTCTACACGGGGCAACAGAAGTTCGTGGACACCGCTGGGCGCGTGGACAAGTTGCAGCAACGGATGGCGAAGACGCAAGCCGCTCAGGCTGCTGCCGCCACGAAGAAGAAGAAAAAGAAGTAGCTACTTTCGCAAAAACTCCGCCCGCAAGAGTTTCTCTTTTGCGGGCGGATTGCTTTTTGCGCACTTATGGACCTGCGTCCCCATATTGACCGGCTCTCGAACCGACTGGCGGAAGTCGAGGCCGCACTGAGCGACCCAAAGACTTTCGAGAATCGTCAGCGCTTCCAGGAACTGTCGCGTGAATACGCGCACCTGAAAGAGGTGGCGCAAGCGGGTGTGCTGTATTTGAAAACGCTCGCGGACCTGGAAGAAAATCGCAACTTGCTGAAGAGCGAGCGCGAAGGGTCCGAGATGGCCCAAATGGCGCAAGAAGAAATCGCTCGCCTCGAAAAAGAGGAAGCGCGGTTGCTGCGTGAGGTGCAGCGCGGGTTGTTTCCACCCGATCCCACCGATTCGCGCAACACGATTATTGAGATACGCGCAGGCGCGGGCGGATCAGAATCGGCGCTGTTCGCGGCGGATTTGTATCGGATGTACACACGTTACGCGGAGGAGCAGGGGTGGAAGATTGAAACGATGGATTCGAGCCCGTCGGATTTGGGCGGCTTGAAAGAAGTTGTGTTCGGCGTCACGGGCAGCGATGTCTTCAAGCGGCTGAAGTATGAGAGCGGAGTGCATCGCGTGCAGCGCGTGCCGGCGACGGAAGCGCAGGGCCGCATCCATACGAGCACGGCAACCGTGGCGGTGCTGCCGGAGGCTGAGGAAGTCGATATTGAGATAAAGCCTGAAGATTTGGAAATGACGTGGTGCCGCGCTTCAGGCCCGGGTGGACAGGGTGTGAACACGACCGATTCGGCGGTGCAAATCGTCCATAAACCGACCGGCTTGATCGTCCGTTGTGCCGAACAACGATCTCAACAAAAGAATAAAGCCCGGGCGTTGACGGTTCTGCGGTCGCGTCTGCTCGAACGGAAAATAGCCGAGGAGAACGCCAAGTATGCGGCGCAGCGCAAAGCCCAGGTTGGAACCGGCGAGCGCAGTGAAAAGATTCGCACTTACAACTTTCCGCAAAATCGCGTCACCGATCATCGCATCGAGGTGACGCTTTATAACTTAGCGAATGTGATCGACGGCGACCTTGACGGATTGATCGAGCCATTGATCGCGAATGCGCTGGAAGAGAAGCTGGCTTCGATTAAGGGTTGATCAGGAGGCGGACGGGAAGGCTGTAAGCGTGGCAGTGAGGATTCGTCGGATGGCGTCTTTTTCGGCGGGTGGGAGGTAGTCGTATTCTTTTTCAGGATTTACGGAACTCAAGGCGGCCGCGAGCCGGTGATAGATCCGTTCTTTCATGGCCGAAGACAGCCCGGTGAACACCGGGCTGTAGATCATGTAACTGCAGCGGTGTTTGAAGAGGCGGGTTTTCAAATCGAAATCTTTCAGGGAAATTCCTTCGGACGTCGCGCGCCGCGTGCGCAGAAAATCTTCTTTGTATGCTGCATCGCCTTCGACGCCTCCTGACGGCAATGGCGCTTCGTCGGCAAATAACATGTAGCGGGTAACAATGTTGGCTTGCGCGTCCAATTCGGCGGCTTGATCTGGGGTGAGTTGTCCGTGGGTGGCGTGGAGCGCGGTGCGGGCACGATAAGCGGCTTCCACGACACGATTTACAAAACCCGCCTGATGCTCGTGCAGGAGTTGGGGAAGGATATCGCTGGTGGCGACCGGATACTTCTCGAAATTGAAGCGCGCTCCGGGCGGATTCGAAATGGTCACAAGATTTCCAGCGATAAGGCGGCCGGTCAGGTTGCCCCAATGGTTCGTGATGCCGTGTTGGCCGGTCACGTGCCAGCCCCCGAAACGTTGGTTAAATGGAATGCTGTGGCCGGTCTCCTCAAGACGATAGGCCTCAAGACTTCCGCCACCCGGACCAGGAATCACGGACTTGATCACCAGACCGGGCACGAACCGGGTCTCGTCGCTGGCATGACAATTCATGCAACGTTCAGAGCGTTCGGCACGGAACGGCCGCGTTTCGTTGGGGATATCGCACAGGTAATAGATTCCGCCGAGTTCGGGATCGAGTGAGACGATCTCGATTCGCCCGCGCGGAACGTACCCGACATAAACATCTTCGTTGAAGTAAAGTGCGCGTGGATTCGCAGGGGAGATAAGGCTTAACTGCAAGCTCGTGGTGGAGAACACCAGCATTTGCGAGGTAGCGGGGACATCCAGAGCTTTGAGCAAACTCACGACGAACGCTTTTTCGCTTTTACGGTCAATGGCGATGTCGCCCGATTCGAGTGCCGCCTTCAAACGAGTGAACCGATCCTGAGGCACGCGCTGGCGGTAATTGTGTGGAGGTTGGTCAATATCTTGAAAGGTTGGCTGCGAATGGGCGCGCGCCGCTAACGCCAGGCCGACAAGGCTGATTCGCCACCAGGGACTCATACAACTCGGTTCAGCTTTGCCGAGCCACGATTAAAACTCAAGAAACCATGTCAGCAGTCGCAGCAGTTTTTCTCCCGCCTGCAGCGAATCTCTTTCGCCCGAGCCATAACATAAGAGCTGCATAACTCAGTCCAAACGCCCAAACAAACGGAAGGAGGGCTGCGTGCACTTCGGGCGCATGCGAGATGCGGTTCGCGTACGGATTTCCGGGCGCCATGGCGTCGATTGCCCTTACGAAGACGACGAGCAGCAGGTAGAGGCCGAACTGCGCGATAGCGGGCAGGATTATGGCACCGAAAATCGAGCGGGCCACCATGGCCCAATACGCACCGGAACAAACGATGACGATCAACAACAACGCCGGTTCCAGCGCCACCGCGTTTACCTCACGAACCGCAAGAATGCCGCTCGCCGCTTGCAATGAACAGACGATGAAACTTGCCGTGAGAATCGCAAGCGCGAGCGCCAGCATCTTCTTCGACCAGGTGCTATGCGCATCCTCCAAGCCCCCGGCGGCAAGGCGAGCCGCAGAGTTCCGCACCGCGTGGCGGAAAGACAATGCGGGCAGCAATGTCGCCCCGCTGAAGAAACCCAGGACTGCAAGATCGTACGGCCAATTGGCTTGCGGATCATCGAGCAGAAGTTTGATAAGTGGGAGCAGTCCGGCCAGGGTCATAAAACCCCAGGGCCACAGCAACAATCGGAATTCACTCGCAATTCCTGACGCCACCTACTTGGGACACTTCAGCGTGCCGCCTGTTCATGTATCGCTGGATGATTTCCGAGTCGTTCGTCGGTAAGAGTTTTCAGAAAGGCGATCAGGGCTTGCTTGTCTGAAGTTGAGAGTGGGACGCCGCCGGAGGGATGCTTGGCGAGGTTAGGGTCAAGCGTGGCGCTGCGTTTGACTCCGCCAGCGTAATGGTCGAGCACTTCCTTCAATGTCTGAAAACGTCCGTCATGCATATAGGGCCCGGTAAGCGCAACATTGCGCAAGGACGGCACAGCGAATTTCCCGCGATCGGCTTCGCTTTTCGTGACATCAAATCGGCCGGCGTCGCCGGCGTGAAGATCGAGACCATTGTTCGCGAACGCGACATTTTGGAACAGCGGACCGCCATGGCAATGAAAGCAATCGGCGCCAAATTGTTCGCGTCGCGGGTCGTATTCGGTGTGAAACAACTCGAATCCGCGCTGCTCTTCGTCGGTGAAGCTGGCAACTCCGGTGAGGACGCGATCAAACTTGGAGGCGTATGAAGTCTGAGCGAGCAGGAATTGCTCAAGGGCGCGTGCGATTGCGTCCGCTGTGATGCGCCTGCTGCCGAAAGCGCCTGCGAAGAGTTCGGGGTATGCGGCCGTCTTCGTGAGCTTGCGCACAACATTCGTCAGCGTCTCGTGCATTTCGGTTTTATCCTGGATGGGCATGAGCACTTGTTCGCGTAACGAATCAGCGCGACCATCCCAAAAGAAGGAAGACTTCCAAGCCAGATTGAACAGAGGCATGGCGTTGCGTTTGCCCGCGTTGCCTTCGGCGCCGCGACTCACAGGTTTGCCACCGTCAGCGAAGGCTGCGACGGCCTGATGACACGACGCGCACGATTGCTTTCCGTTGATCGACAGAAGAGTTTCATTGAAAAGCCGGTTACCCAAATCGACGCCTTCTTCAGTAAGGGGATTATCGGACGGCAATGCGGGGCGCGGAAACGCGGTCGACATGGTGAAACGAAAGGGAGTGGCATTCGAGGCGATCAACACTTGCTGAGGCTGCCGAAACGCGACGGCAACTTGTGTCTGCTGGCCCAGGACAGTGAAGGCGTGCTCAACTTTCTTCCGGAGTTGAGTGACCAGGGGGTCGCCGGCCCGCGAATGGGTCGTCGCGGTTGCTTCCGTCAAACGTTCTGACAGGATGCGATCCACGTTCAAGCCAACGCGCAATTCCGTGTTAAACTCGATCTCGATGGGCAGCGTGACGGTCATCAGTTGCTGATCGGTTCCGACGTGATACGAGTAGCCGCCGACGCCATCGGAGTTCAGCCAATGTCCCTCCAAAGCGAAGAACACGTATCCGCCCTGCCAGCCCCAGTGCAAGCCGTTGACGCTTGGATTCAGGGGGTGTCCGGCTGGATGTTGCGCAGGATCGCTGTGATTTAGATCCTTTGACAAACCCACATGGAAGCGCAAACGATCGTAGCGTTCCGCCGGCACACCGCTGATGGTGAAACGGGTTCGCTTCTCGCCGAAACTGATAAATGCGAATTGTTTGCCGGCCGATACCCACGCGCCGTCCCCTCCACACAACTCGATGTCAGATACCAGGAAATCGAGCCGGGTTACGGAGAGCGACTGACCGACATCATTAGTTAGAACACAGCCGCCCAGGCAAATCGCCTTTCCTTGCCAGCGCGGTTCGATCACGACGCTGATATCTTCCGCCAGCGCGCTGAGCGATGCGAGGAACAGGATCGTAAGCGACAGTTTCACGCTTTAATTGGTGTCGAAGGTCGCTAAAGCGGTGCGTCCGACCCGGTAAAAAGATTGCAGGTTTGTGGCCGGTCCGATGTATCTGCCACGGTTGCGAACCGCATTTGTGCTCGCGATGTTTGTCCCCCATTGGGCCAGATTCGTTGTGGAATCCACGCGATAAGTGCCGCCTTCCGTCGCGCTCCATGTCAGCGTGACCACGCCATTGGTAACCAACGGCGTCGAAAGCCGCGCTTCGGCATTTGCGCCTCCGATAAAGTTGGTGGCGACCGTTTCGCCCACACTCGTCAGCGTGCCGCCGCTTGGAGCACCGTAAAAACTTCGACCGACGTTGTAAGGAAATGCAGGCGCACCGCTCGCGGTGATTGCGACAAAGTAAGCGTAAGTCCCAGCCGGAAATTCGGGCGTAACGCAGAATCGGCCATTGTATTCATCGAGATCGAAGTCGGTGCCCTGAGCACGGCCGAGGTCGCCGAGGAAGTCGTTGTCCTCGAGGTAACGGCCAAGGGGGTATTGCGCTGAGACACCTGGACCATACTCAGTTGCGGCAAGCGTCGTAGAGCGATTGTAGGCGCGGGCAGCCCATGCTGGCAGAGTCGTCCGGCCAATGGCAGCGAGGTTCGCCGTGCCATTCTGGCCATTACGGGGCACAAATCCCGCAACCATCCGGCGGACCCCGCTGGCTGGATTTGTGGGATTCGAATAGCCATAGGGGCCGTAGATCGGGAAACCATCCCGCACCCATGCGACGATAGGCGAATGCTTTGCTGGAACGCCGGCGCCTTCCGAATATCGATTGTTCGCCGAGTTATAGTCAACGTGGTCGCCCAGTTGATATCGCAGCGCGATTGGGTTCGCGTGATAGTGATGGTTCGCGCCGGCCTGATGAGCGAGCGCCGCGTCAAATGTCACACTCTCGTTCACGTAGGCGTCGCGATTCCAAAGGCCGCTGCCCATCACTTCACCGGTGCCGTTCCAGTAAAATGCATCCCGGCTGTCGAATAGCGCAACGCCGTTCACGAAATAGCCGATCGCGCCGAGCCCGGTCAGCGTTTTGGCCGCGGGAACGCCCGTCTGACGCGGAATGCGATATAAAACGCGCGTGTTGGCCGGGTAATTGGGAAAGAGCTGGGTTTTGCCGGCATCAAGATACCATGGGCCCATCACATAACTCGCCAGCCCGCTCGAGCGGATGTAAACCCAGTTGGCGGACGAATAAATCTCGCGCACACCCGCATAGACCGGGAGCGATTGCGTGCCTTGGCCCCGGCTCCAGGTGGTGACGGCATTGCCAGCCGCTTCATCGGCAGTCGTTCGATATATACGGGCATAAAGAGCGGAGTTTTGCGTGAACCATGTGTCCACGCGTGGGTCAGCCGCCGTCGCAGCGGCGGTTGTGAAAACGATAGCGGCCAAGGAGCCGGGTAATAAGCTGTTCATATTGGGCCCGAGTTTATCCCGGCGGACCTTAAGGCAACGTGAAGCATCCCTTCATCTTGCGTTAAGGTCTGGTTCAGTATTTTCGAGCAATAAATGGACTGCGCTGCGCTCCATATTTTGACAAAATCAGAGCCGTTAACTCCGATGAAGGTCCTGGTCATCGAAGATGAGCCTGATTTGTTG
>DATENK010000270.1:0-7093 GCA_035275085.1 Verrucomicrobiia bacterium
TTCCCGGTGTTGATCAAGGTGCTGGATATCCCGCGGAAGAACATGAAAATCTATGCCACCAATTACACTACCATCAGCCTCATTTCCGCCAATCCTCCGCTGAAAATGATGCGGGTGGATTGTGTGTGGCCGTGGATGAAAAAGAAAACTTACACCAACACGGTGATGACCTATCGCGGCCCCGACCAATAACTTATGCGCGCTTCTCACAAACGATTTGCTGCCGGGTTCACGATGGTGGAAATGCAGGTCGCCGGCGCGATCCTGATTCTGCTGATCGGCATCGCGGCGAGCATCCATTTCTTCGCATTGCGCATGTTTACCGCCACGCGCATGACGCTGGAAGCTACGGCTGATGCGCGCACTTTTATCGGCGGTGTGCGCGATGACATCCGTTCCTGCACGATCGTGCAGGTGGGCAAAGGCGATTTCCAGACGTTTGCTGAAATTCCCGATGACACGCCGCAAGTAGGCAATGCGCTGCAAATTTTCCCGAAGACGAACCTGAACATCTACACCCTTTATTTTCGGGATACAGACAATACGCTGAAACGCTGGTCGACGGACACGAAAAAGCTGACGACGATCTGCCATAACGTCACGAATTATTATGTATTCGCGGCGCAGGATTTTAAAGGCACGGTCCTCACCAATAACGAGAACAATCGCGTGATCGAGATCACACTCCAGTTTCTGCACGAAAATACAAAGAACGCCGCGCAGAAAGGCGGCATGCACGATTATTACCAGGCTCAGACAAAGGTCACGCGGCGAAAGGTACTTTGAATATGAAAGTTAGTGTCGGTTTCAATGTCGGTTTCAGCACGTTGGCAACGCGTCGCGGCAGCGCGATGCTCGGTGTCCTGGTCCTGGTGGTAGCGGCCATGATCGTTCTGGCCGGTACATTAAGCTGGACGTTTACCAACGTGCGGCTCAATCACCGTTCCGCCCAGTACAGCCGCTGCCTGGGCGCGGCCGAAGCGGCGACGGAAAAAGCGATTGTTACCCTGAACACGGACTATAAGAACAACGGCCAGGCGTACGTGGAGAAGAATCTCGACAAGTATCGTCAAGCGGTGCCGACCAAAACGGAAAATGCTGTTTGGGCGGGCTTCCGTTTTTTCGATGCCAAAGGGTACATCGATCGCATGGACGTGGAGTATATCAAAGGCACAAACCTGGTGCCGGTGTCGAAGAATTACAAAGGGCTGCTGGGGTTCCCGAATACGTTCCGCGTTTCCTCTTCGGCGTCAGAACTGAACACGCCGCTTAAGGTCAAAGGCGCAGTGCTGCAGGAAGTGCAGGTGGCGTTGATTCCGATTTACCAATTCGCGTCGTTTTACAACATGGATTACGAATGCAGCGCGCTGCCCAAAATGGATATTGGCGGCACGGTGCATGTAAACGGGAATGTGTATCTGAATCCCGGCAACGTGTTGACTTACCACGACGACCTTACCTGCACGGGAACAATCACCAAAGGCCCAAAACCGGGCAGCACCGTGCCTCCAATGCCCGGAAGTGTCGTGTACATGGGCGCGCATGACGGCAAGGTCAGCAATTTGACGCTGCCCATTGGGACGAACAACTCGCTGGCGGCCGTCCGGCAGGTGATTGAAAAGCCGCCGGCGGGTGAATTGGCTACCTCTTCGATGGGGCAGCAACGATTTTATAACAAGGCCGATATGATCATCACGATCACCGATCCCCTTGTAATCCCCTTGCCGCCGTTGCTGCCTTACGTCGCTACGGTTACGAGCGGCCTTAGTGATAGCTTCAAAACGACGGTCCCCTCCATGCAGACGACCCAGTTCGTTAACCTGGCGCCCAGCTTCACCAATCAGCGCGAGAAGAAGACCGTGAAGTGCGTTGAGATCGACATTGGTAAATTCATGAAATGGAATGCGACCAATACCGTCTTACGTCCAATCCTGCCGTTGCAGGACGTGCGCGTGATTTATATTTCCGATGAGCGTAAGTTCGCGTCGGGCACCATGTCCGGCGTGCGTCTGGTGAACGGCCAGACTTTGCCGGCCTCCGGACTGACGATCGCCACCCCGCAACCGGTCTATATTTTGGGTCATTACAATTGTCCGAATACGAACCATCTGGGGACATTGAATACGTCCGCCACCGCTCCTGCGGCGATTGTTGCTGACGCAATTACGGTGCTCTCCGGCAAATGGCTGGATGCCGATAGCGGGAAAGGTTATGGAAACCGGATTCCCTCGCCCACGACCGTAAACGCGGCATTTATCGCGGGCATTGTGCAAACCACCTCGGCCACGGGTTATAGCGGAGGCATCGAAAATTTCCCGCGCTTCCTTGAAGATTGGGACACACCTGCGTGCACGTTTACGTATAACGGATCGATGGTGGTGATGTACGAAAGCAAATACGCAACGCAGCCGTGGCTGAACATTGGCGTCTATTATGATCCGCCAGTGCGTAACTGGGCCTTCGACAATAATTTCAAATACCCGGACAAGCTTCCGCCCGCGACGCCTACAGCGTACGTGCTGACGCGCGGCGAGTGGAATATTACGAAGGCGAACTAGCTTTGGGCAGGCGGCTATTCCTTCAAGGATTCGAAGTCGCCCAATGGGCGCGTGAAGGTTGCCTTGGCCGGGGTCACCACCAGGGCCTGGGCGCTGCGGTTTACGCTCTTGGTGGGGATGGCAATTGGGAGGCTCAACACGAAGAACGCGCTCCCCAGGGCGGTTGCGGCCAGGCAGAGTGGGCGCGCGAACACGACATCGACCATCATGGCGGTGCCGTTGTCTTCAGGAGCGGCGCCTGCTGGCAGGCAGAAACTGACAAGGAATGAAAACGCCAGAAGCGCGGTAAAGAGTTTCGTCTTCATGCTCCATCAAAGTCACACGACCTGACGAAGGTCGAGCCGAAACTCGCTTCAAGCGGCTGCTCGCTTGTGGGGTCTTCCACCACCCAACAAACGCGCGGGCAGATAAAAGAGCGCACGAATAAATGAAAAGATCCCGCCCACAATGATCCCGACGAGTCGGAAGGGCAGCAAAATGATCCAGATAATCGGAAAGAGCACCAGCGCGAGAATGGCCAGCGGCCAGCACAAAACCAGCAGGAGGCACCAGCCGAGAAACAGAATCAGCGCTTTCATCGTCAGTGATCTAACACCCAAGCCGCCGCGGAAGTCACAACTTTTTAGCGAGTCTTGAAAACGAAATGCCGCGGACTAACGTCCGCAGCCATAAATGCATGTTGGAGTTCACGCTTCAGCTGACTACTCTCCGCCAAAGCGTGAACACCCAACTCTGGTCTGCCACCCCAGATAGATTGTTTACTTCTCGGCCGGGGGGCGCGGCTGGCCTTCGCCGGGCTGACCGTTTGGACGGGCGCGACCTTCCGGACGCGGTGGACGTAATTCCTCGCGGTCAATTTTGCCGTCCTGGTTTTTATCCAACTTCTTCAGAGCGGCACTGGCGTTGGCGATTTCTTTTTCGTCCAGGACGCCGTCGCCGTTCGCGTCAAGGACGGCCATAACCGGGATGACCATGCGGGCTCCAGGGCCACCAGGGCGCGGCCCAGCGCCGTCGGGTCCGGGCCGGCCTTCGCGCGGCGGACGATTCGGTGCGTCTTGAGCGAAACAAATCGCAGCGCCAAGTCCGACCACACACAATGCTAAGAGAGATTTCATCTTCATACGTCTTCTATGACGCGGGAAGTGGGGGAATGGTTACGTCAAGCCGCGGTGGCAAGCCGGCTGGCGTAATGATCGGCCAGGCTTTGGCTGGACGGCGCAAGGCCTTCTGCCGCAATGGCCGTCAGGATCCGTTCTTCGGTCATGATAAAACGATCGCGCTTGTAGAGTAGGTAATCACCCCGGATATCCGACGGCGTAAGATTGATGGTCACCAGATTGGCTCCGGCGCGCAACCCCCGCCGGTAACCGGCCTCCGGTTCGGCGAGATTCAGCGCGCTGACAGCGGGAATGACCCAGTCCGGGCGCATGAGACGGAGCGCTGCCATGCAATTCAGCGTGAGATCGATAGTACCACCCTTTTTTTTGCTCAGCGGCGTTTCTTCGCCGGGGATAAATGGACTGACACTGCAGCCGGCCAGCGGCAGCTCCAGTGCCAGCCGGAAGTTGTCCAGCAGGGTGCGCGAGGTTTCACCCGGCAAACCTGCGATGAATCCGGAGCTGACACTCCAGCCCGTTTCAGCGAGGTGGCGAATATGTTCCACGCGTTCGGGCAGCGTTCCGGGGCCGGCCATGCGGGTATAGAGGCGCTCGTCGGCGACCTCAAACTTAATTATATATATGGAAGCGCCGGCTTCTTTGAGCGCGGAATATTCCTCATGCCGCAATGTGCCGAGACAAACGCTCACGCCGAGTGATGTTTCCCGGCGCAACAGGTTTACGAGCGGCAAAGCGATTTCGCGCGCCGCGACTGGATCTTCGCCGGCCTGGATGTTGATGTCGGTAATGCTTGAAGGCCGGTTCTGAATCAGGTGTTCGGCCAATTGATCCAGTTCGGCGCGGTAGCGAGTGAGTTCACGATTGTCCCGGCGCATCCCGCAATAGGCGCAATTTTCCCGGCAAAAGTTTGAAATCTCGACCACACCGCGGACAAAAACACGCGAGCCGAAGCGGCGCGAGGTGGTGACAGCAGCCCGTTGGTGCAGCGATTCCTGTCGTTTGCCGCGGGCGTTCAGGTCGTCCGCGCGCGGAACGAATTGTGCATCAATCACGGCGTGAGTAAACCCAAGCAGCCGCGCAAGCGCAAGCCTCTTCAAACAGGCACGGCTGTGGCGCCCGGTCGTCAATCGGCACAATTAAAGTATCTACTATTCAGCCCGGTCTGGCCTTGCTACGTTGCGATCAGAATGAACGCGGGTGCGCTATTCGATGGATTGCTCGATTACGTGCTGCTGATCATAGTGATCACGTTCCACGAATTCGGCCATGCATGGGCTTCCTGGCGGCTTGGGGACGATACCGCGCGTCTCCAGGGCCGCGTCACGCTCAACCCGGTTGCGCATATGGAACTGATCGGCACGGTGGTGCTCCCGTTGCTGGCCATTCTTTTGAGATCATCCGCCCTGGCGTCCTTTATCATTGGTTGGGGCCGCCCTGTGCCGGTGAATCCGATGCAGTTGCGGCGTGGAAAGTTTGACGAGATGCTCGTGGCAATGGCTGGGCCTATGATGAACGTCCTTATCGCGCTACTGGCCATGGCGGTGATCCGCGCTGCCATCCTCCTGCATCAGGACGTGATCATCGAACCGTGCGCGCGGCTCGCCAAACTGAGCATGTTTCTTTGCTTCTTCAACCTGCTGCCGATTCCGCCATTGGACGGCTCGCACGTGCTCAAGTTTCTGACCGGCATGAGCTACGAAGTATTCTGGCGTTTCAGTCAGTTTGGCATCCTGATTGTGCTGGTGGTATTTCAGATGCCGCCGGTCCAACTGTTTCTGCGCGATTCGACCATGAAGTCCTTGTGGCTCATGGCATGGCTCTTCGCGGTACGGTAGCAGTTGACGGAGGAGAGGAGATTAGGATTAGGAGCAGCTACTTCTCGAACACCAAAGTCACGCCATCCTTTGTGACGATGAGGCGATCGTTCTCCACGGCCGCGGTGGCTTCGATTTGCTGGCCATTTTCCGTCAATGCCAATCGAAAGCGCGTCTCACTCCCGGGCTCTGCGCCCCAAGTACCGTTTGAGGATGCGCCTCTGCCGCGGATCACCACTTTGTGGTCGAGCGTCGCCGACAATGTGCCTCGTTCCATGGAGGTGCTGAGCACTTTGCGCAGCCGCGCGATCTCCGCCGTTGTGGCGTTCGGCTTTCGGCGGGCCGCCGTGATGGTCGCCTGCAGATTGAAATCCCAGCGGCCGAGAATTTTTTCCACGTACTTCGGCGATGTGCCGCTGACGAGGTATTCTCTCAGATCGCGCAGGTCGGGGACAGCCGTGCGCTTGAGGCGGTCGAACACCGCGGGATTATCCAGAATCGCCTTGACGCGTTGATGCCCGAAGAACTGCATAAACGATGGCTGGGACGCCCACATTTCATGAAACTGAACGTCGTTAGCGATGTCCTGAAATTCCTTTTCGTCCGCCAGCCCGCCGAAACCGGCGTAATGCGCCAGCCGGCTTTCGAGCAACGGATTGTGATACAACAACCCGAGCACATCCGCGCCATCGAAATACGCTTGAGTCGCGGGCAAAAACGGCCCCACCGATTTGTACATCCCGGTCTGTTGCACGTCGTGTCCCAGTTGATTAATGAGCCGAATGCCTGGAGTCTCCTTGTCCGGCGCTGAGGCCTGGACGGTGAGATATGAGGCCAGGTAAATCGCGCCGGAAATCAGAAAGGCATACAATGCGCCATTGGCCACGCCAAGGCTGATCCCGAGATGATTGTTTAATCGCTCCCAATTAATGCGCGCGGATTCTGGAGCGTCATACTTGTAAAAGACTTCAATCTTCTTGTGCACGGACGCACCAGCGATCTTGCACCCAAGTAATCCCAACAAAAAGGCAATGATCGGCCCGAGTGCCATCGACCAGCCCGGATGCTTAAGCCCCGCCAATTCCAACAAGTTCGTAAATACGCCGCCCAGCACCATTCCCAGCATGCCACCGAGCAAGAGCCCCATAAAAGTAAACGCCGCGCGAATGCCCCCGCGCTTCGAGCCTAACACCGCCGATGCCGCAACGATCGCAACGCAAATAATCCAAAGCACCATGGCCGGCAGGGTAATCATTCATCGTCCGCTGCGCAAACGGCGAATCACCTCCTAGACTGCTGAAAAAAAGCGATTCAATCTCGACGGCAAAGGTAAACTGGGCATACCGTTACACAAACGTGCAATCTGTAATGTATTCATGTTCATTCTCCCGTCGCTCGTTTCTGAAAGCGTCCGTCGCGCTTTCCGGTATGACTTTGATCAAGTCGCACGCCGCGACCGAGAAAGCGCCGCTGATGGCTTATGTCGGCACATTCAGTTCGCCGCTGCACGATGTGCTGCCGACCCAGGTGGATCTGCCACCGGGCAATGGCCGTGGAAGTCATCTGTTCCAGGTGAATCGCTCGACTGGAGCTTTAATGCCGA
>DATENK010000271.1:0-7044 GCA_035275085.1 Verrucomicrobiia bacterium
CAGAAGTGGCACCGCTTGCGACAAAACGGAATGTGGACGTAAACGCCCAGCGGTGTCCCAGGCTTGGGCGGGCGCATTAAAGCCGCCTGCATTTCGCCAGTCCGTTCAGGCTTCCAAAATGAGAAGGGCGGGTAATTGGAAACAAAATAATTACCCACCGTCGTTTCCTTTTGGATCGGCGGGGCAGGCGGATTGGCGATAAGCGCGCTCATGGTTTTTTCGATGCGGCCATCAATGGAGCGAAGGCATAAACTGCGCCATCATCGCAGCCGATGACGATTTTGTTTTCGACCACTGCGGGCGAACTGGCGATCGGCTGGCCGATTTCGTACGACCACAGTTCCTTGCCGTCCTTCAGTCCCACCATGTAAACACGCCCGTCATCTGACCCGACGATCACTTTGTCGCCTGCCACCACCGGCGAGCTTTCCACCTTGCCCCGCGTGCTAAAGCGCCATATCGGGCTGCCGTTCTTCAAATTCACGCAGTGCAGGCGTTTGTCGCGCCCGCCGAAAATCACACGATCTTCGGTAACGGCCGGCGACGAATAATATGGAAACAGCCGGTCTTTATAGATCCAGAGATTGGTGCCCTTTTTCAGGTCAAAACAGCGGAACTCGTTCTCCATGTGGCCATAGAATGCCAGTTGGTTCTTCACCGCCACAGAGCCCGCGATATAAGCCCCGCCGTCCAATTCTTTCACCTGCTTGCCGTCGGCCAGCGAAATCACGTGCAGCAGCGCGTCGCAGCCACCGAACACCGTTTGCCCTTCGAAGACGGCTGGCGAGCCATTGATGTAATTGCCACTCTCATATACCCAATTGGACTTTCCGGTGCCCGCGTCCACGCAGTGCAACATGTAGTCGTAGCTGCCTACGATGATGGAAGCCGCGCCATTCGCGGGCTTGAACCAATTGGCGGCGCCGATAATTTTTTCGCCGGTCTGATATTTCCATTGCACCTTGCCATCGGCGGTGTTGAGCGCATAAAGGGCGCCGTCTGTAGACCCAATGAAGACGCGATCATTCAGCACCAGGGGCGACGATTCGATGGGTGCCTCGGTCTTGAACGCCCAGAGCTTCCTGCCGGTCTGCAAGTCAAGCGCATAGAGATGACCATCGCTTGAGCCTATATAGACACGCCGATTGTGGATTGCCGGCGAGGACCTTACCGCCCCCTGTGTCTTGAAATTCCACAAAGGCCCGAACGTGTTCACGGGAAATTCTACCTTCGCGACCCCGAGCAGCGCCTGGCTGCCCCGGAACATCGGCCAGCTATCCGGCGGCGGCGCTTCGGCGCGCACCGGCATTGAGGCGACCCACAGGAACGTTGCGGCACCCACTAATTTAGGCCCAATTCCCATTTAATACCTATACGTATCATTTTTCCGACGCCGGGGCAATCACGGGAATTCACGCGCGGAGCGATCCGCGGCAGATTTTCCGCGTTGCGAGGGCACTGCTCTTGCTCCAAATTGCACCGCCCGTGGACGACCAAAGCGCTAAGCATCCCGCCGATGTCGCCGACCACCTCGAACGGTTGCCGGTCGAAGAAGCCTCCCAGGTGCTCCATCAGTTGACGCCGAATCGCGCCGCCGAGGTCCTGAGCGAGGTCGAGCCGGACCAACGTAAGCATCTTGTCGCCGAATTGAGCACCGGTCAACTCAGCGAAGTCGTCAAACAAATGCCGCACGACCAGGCGGCGGACCTGCTCGCCGATGTTCCGGACGCCCAACGCGCGGAAATCCTGGCCGGCCTCCCCGGCCGGTCGCAAGTCACCGAGTTGCTCCGCTATCCGGAAGACTCAGCTGGCGGCATCATGAGCGACCGTTTTATCACGCTCGATGCGGACCGCACCGTCGGCGAAACGCTGCAAAAACTCCATGGCATCGCTGATCGCGAGACGACAAGTATCACTTATTTATATGTAACCGACGCTGAGAAACGGCTGGTCGGCGTCGTGCCGTTGCGGGAGCTGGTTTTTCGCCGCCCCGAGCGCCGCATCCGCGACATCATGCTTTCCGAGGTGAAACACGTCTGGGCGGATGACGACCAGGAAACTATCGCCCGCATGTTCGATCATTACCATTACCTCGCGGTGCCGGTGCTTGATCGCGATCGCAAACTCGTCGGCATCGTCTCTGCGAACCAGGTGATCGACGTGCTGCAAAGCGAAGCCACTGAGGACATGCAATTAATGGTCGGCCTCTCCGGCGAAGAACGCGCGCGCACGCCTTGGAAAGTTTCGTTCCCCAAGCGTCTGCAATGGCTATGCATCAATCTCGTGACGGCATTTATCGCCGGCGGTGTCGTTGGCCTCTTCGAAAGCACGATCGCCAAATGGACCGCACTGGCGATTTTTTTGCCGATTGTCGCGGGCCAGGGCGGAAACGCCGGCATTCAGACGCTCACCGTCATTATCCGGGAAATGGCGCTGGGTGAAATGAACAAGGGTGACGGCATGCGCGCGCTTGGTAAAGAAACACTGCTTGGCCTCCTGAATGGCCTCGCCATCGGCATCATCGTCGGCATCGTGGGCTACTTTTGGAAAGGCAGCGTCACCCTCGGGGTCATTGTGGCCATTGCTATGCTCTTGAACATGCTCGCCGCCGCTCTCGCCGGTGTGATGGTCCCATTCACCCTCCGCGCCTTCCGCATCGATCCCGCCCTCGCCTCAGGTATCCTGGTCACCACTGTCACTGACGTCGCCGGCTTCCTCTTCTTCCTCGGCCTCGCTGCGCTCGCCATTATGATCGGGTGGAAGTAATGGCGCCGGCCTAAGCTGAGCTGGTAATCGTTTTTAAATCGGCGCGGACTTGTTCATAAGTCGTATTGAAACCGAGAATCTTCGGGTCGGGCTCCACGCCCCAGGCTTTGCAGGCATCGCGGTACACCTCCGGCCACCAGTTGCGATGTTGCGTGAGGCCTTTGTCGCGCCATTCGCGCCACCCGATCAGTACTTTGGACCAGCATTCATCACCATAGCGGACCGCTTCCTGCGGGTTGTCGAACTCTTTCAGATACCAATCGCGCCCGATCTTCGCGTGGAGAACTTCGTCGGCCCAATCGTAATCCTGAAACAACGCCGAGAGCGGATTGCCGGATTTCTGTCCAACTTCCCACTCGAAACGTTTGCCGGTCTTGGACATGAGTCCTTGTTCGATGAAATAAAGCACTGCGTGACGCTCAATCGGAGTCAGTTGCGTGTTGAGGCCAAGTGAATAGGTAAAATTCACCATTACTTTCTTCGACCAATCGATCCCAAGCTGGGCAAAGCCGACTTCGCCCATCATGGCGTGCCGCGCCTCGTCCCAAAGCTGCCGGGTCATATCGCGATAATAATCCCATGGTTTGCCCGTTGTCTCCGTGATGAAGCTCGCCATCATCTCCGGCACGTCCACTTCCCGCAGACGCTTGTAGAACATCATCAGCGTCTTCGGTTGCGGCGGGTACTGCGGATCGTAGAGAAACACCTCTGCGTTCACGCCCATGTTGTACGGATCAGGAAAGCGCTCGTCCCGCCTGGGCACGCCATTGTATTTATAGGGCGTCTTTGAGAACTGCCGGTCAACGGGTTTCTCCCCCAGCGCTTGGTCGAGCAGCGCAAGCCACGCAGGATCCTCTTTCCCTTTCGTGAGTGATTCGATGGCCTTTTTACCAAAGGCGAGCATGTCCTCGATTTCGAGCAACGCGAATCGAATGACGCGAATGGACGGAGCATCCACCAGCTTGTTGGTGTCAGCGATATGCTTTTCCAGAGCCACTTTGAGCGCGGGAAGCGCCTTCGCGTACAATCCGAGCACGAGCAGTTCAGTGCCGGGCGCCGCCAGAATTTCGTCGAACGCAATTTCCAGCGATGGATGCGGAATCTCTTCCAGGCCGAGCGGCGGCTCGCGCATTTCGCCAACGCGTTTGCGCAACGCGGTCACATGTTCGGCGCAAATGTGTCCGTGCAAGCTGAACGCGTTCTTCAGCTCCAGAATCGGTTCGGCGGTGATCCGCGCGATAAATATTTGCTGCAGCCGTTTGAAGGCGTAGTGGTAACGCTTGAGTCGCGTCACACATTGCTCAACCGACAATCCCGGCTTCATCGCCTCTTCCATCGTGCACAAACCGCCGAGCGCCGGCAGACCTCGATATGTTTGATACGGCTTCATTTCTTACTTATCTTACTTATACCACTTCAACGGGGCATTTGGGAATCGCGTTCAGGAACGTGCGACCGTAAGTCTTTGCCAGGATACGATTGTCCAGCACGACGATGATTCCCTGATCGCGTTTGGTGCGGATCAACCGGCCCACACCCTGCCGAAACTTCAGCACGGCTTCCGGCAGTGAAAATTGCGCGAACGCATTCCCGCCCTCAGCCTCGATTTTTTCGATGCGCGCTTCAATCAGCGGATGATCCGGCACCGCGAAGGGAAGGCGGGTAATGATCACGTTGCTCAACGATTCCCCCGGCACGTCCACTCCCTGCCAAAAACTGTCCGTGCCAAACAAAACCGAGTCGGTGTCCTCTTTAAACTTCTCCAACATCAAGGTGCGCGGCATACCGGTGCCCTGCACGAAACATTGCACGCCGAGCTTGGCGAAGAACGACTCCATCTGCTCGGCGGTCTCGCGCATCAACTTCGCATTCGTGAAAAGTACGATTGCTTTCCCATGCGTCTGCTTTACGAAATGCTGAATCCAACGGACCAGCGCCGCCCGATAGCCCGAGTCGCGCGGATCGGGCATTTGGTTCGCCACGAAAAGCTTCATCTGCTGCTCGTAATCGAATGGCGAGCCCACCTGCAACAGCCATGCCTCTTCCCCGCCCACCCGCGATGCGAAATAATCTAGCCCCTGCGAATTGGACGTGCGCGCGCTCATCGAAAGTGTCGCGCTCGTCATAATGATCGACGTCCCGCTCCCGAACAGCCGCCGCCGCAGGAAGTTTGCAACGTCAATTGGTGCCGCGTGCAAACCAAGATTGCGCTGCGTGCGCCCGCCACGGTCCACCCAATGCACGTACCCGGGCGAATCATGCGCCAGGAATACCGCGATGCTGTCGCGAATCTCCGACACACGCCGGTTGCATTCCATCAATTCCTTCCCGGTGTCGCTATCCTCGCTCGCCTGCACCGCGGCGCTGACAGTTTCGCGCACGCGCTGCAAATGCGCAGTCAGTTTGTCCGGGACAAAATTGGCCTTTCGGATGCGCAACTCGGACCATGAAGGCGGTGCATTGTAGGCAAAACCCAGATCGTCTTTCTCCAGTTTGCGCGCGTTTTGGCGGCGCGCGATTTCATCACAGCCCATTTCCACTTCATCAAAAAAGAAATCCGTGGCGGTGAGGGCCTGTTCAATCGCACCGAGTCCCTGAGATTGCGAAACGGTCCCCAGGAGTCCCTTTTTTGTGCCCGGGTTCCAAAGCCGTTGCAGGGCAAAACGGATCTGTGCTTTCGAAACGCTCAGGCCGATGTGTCGCGATGCCACTTGCTCGACGGTGTGCGCTTCATCGAACACCACGAAGTCGTTCTTGAAGAGCAACCCGCAATCCTCCTCTTCCTTCTCTTCCATCGTGTTCAGCAGCGTGAAGAACAGCGTGTGGTTCACCACCAGCACAGTGGCCGAAAGAAATTTCTGCCGTGCGCGCTGAAAGAAACAGACCTGATGTTCCTTCGCAAAATCAGACGATGGTCCGCACAGATTGCGCGAACAAAGCCCGCGCTCAGAGCACACTGCCGCCCAGACCTTTGCGTCCGGTTCAACCTCGAAGTCCGAAAGGCTGCCGTCCTCGGTCCTCTTCGCCCATTCCGCCACGCGCTGCAGTTCGCCGATTTCCGTCGAGGTAAATAGCGACACGGCTTGTTGCTGCGCCTTCAGTAATCGCCGCGAACACAAATAATTTCCGCGTCCCTTCAGCATGCAATAGCTGAACTTCACCGGCAGGATGGCGCTTAGCATCGGCAGGTCTTTCTGCGTAAGCTGCTCCTGCAAATTGATCGTGTGCGTCGAGATCACCGCCTTTTTCGTGTGTGCGACCGCGAACAAAATCGCCGGAATCAGGTAAGCCAAACTTTTCCCGACGCCCGTCCCCGCTTCGACCAGCAGGTGCCCGCCATTTATCAGGCTCTTGGCCACCGCCACCGCCATCTCCTGCTGTTGGGGCCGATATTCGAAATTTGGCGAACGGGACAGAATGCCCGTCGGCGAGAAAATCTCCTCGACCTGCGCGAGCAGGTCGATCTTCCCATTCCCTGAGGGCTGCGCGTCGTTGATGCTGATCATGCGCAGCTCGAATGTATCACGAACTGCGGGGCCGCCGCACGACAACTTCCACTTCCGCCTTGTTCTTGGCGATCATGTTCGCGGGCAGGATGCCCCGCCAGTTGACGTTGGGATAAACGATTGAACTGCGCCCAAGGATCGTACCAGGGTTTAGAACTGAGTTGCAGCCGACATTCGCGAAGTCACCAAGCAGAGCCCCGAATTTTCGCAAACCGGTATCCAAGGGTTTGCCATCGATCTCGACCGTCACATTCCCTGGCACCAGCTTGATGTTCGAAATCTTCACGCCAGCCCCAAGGTGCGCTTGAAACCCGAAAATTGAATCGCCCACATAACTTAGGTGCGGAATTTCCGCCTCATTGAAGACCAGTGTATTCTTCAACTCGCACGAGTTCCCAACAACGCAATCGTCGCCAATAATCACGTTTTCCCGAAAATAAGCGCCGTGCCGGATATCGCAATTCTCGCCAATGATCGCGGGCCCTTTGATCATCACGCCGTCTTCGATGACCGTGCCTTTACCGATGAAGACTTGCTCGCCGATATAGGCGCTCCCTTTGCATGTGTTGTAGAGACCGGGCTTCAGGTTGGACGCCATGTAATCCTTGATCTTCTTCAACGCATCCCACGCGTAGTCGCAACCCTCGAAAATCGCCCCGTGCCGCGTTTGCTTCAGGTCAAACAAATCACCCGGTTTAAACATGGGAAATAAGGTAGCCAAAACTTAGGCAAAGCCCAATGCCAAACCCAATTTTAAACATTTATCGGACCA
>DATENK010000272.1:0-5615 GCA_035275085.1 Verrucomicrobiia bacterium
AGGGTCACTTGCCCCTGAGCCATGCTGGAGTAATCTGAGACCTTGAAGCCGAATTCGCGCTGGAACGGCTCGACCACGTCGGAAGTCCATTTTTTCAGGAATTTGTCCTTGAATGGCTTCAATGCGGAATCGTCCCAGAGCTGAAAAAGCGGTCCCGCCTTTTGCTTCGCCGCCGACCAATTCGGCGCCGTAACCACAAAAAATGTTTCGCTCGGAAGCAATTTGTCCGGTGCCGGCACAGCCGCGCTGAGGCGGCCTAAAGACAACAGGACGGCTGTGAGGATCAATGGAAGTTTACGCATAGATTTCAGGAAAACGCTATCGAGCGGACGCGGCCGAGTTGGTCGACGAGTCTCGATCGAAGCGGGACTTGAGCCGGCTCGGTGGTTCGAGATAGCGGTAAGGCGTGCTTGGGTTGTCATTATCGTATGCAAATGCGTCACGATGTTTCAAAAAATACCTGACGGCCTCAACCGGAATGGCAAATCCCAAACCTTCGCCAAAGGCCAGTTTCATATTGGTCACGCCGACGACTTCGCCGCGCATGTTAAAGAGTGGGCCGCCACTGTTGCCCGGGTTGATTTGGGCGGTCGTCTGCAAGTAAAGCTCACCCTGGATAAGGCGCGTTTTGGTGCTCACAATGCCTTCCGTCACAGTGCGTTCAAGGCCTAAGGGGCTGCCGATGGCAAACACGCGCTCGCCCACAGCCAACGCATCCGCTTCGGCGAGCGACACCCGCGAGAACTTCGGCGCGTCGTGATCGTCGATCTTTAATAATGCAAGGTCCTGAAATTTGTTCATGGCCACGATCCTTACCTGTTTGTAGACGGGACGGTCCAATTGCCCGTTCTTCATGTGATACACCTCGATGGATATCTGAGTTTCGCCTTCAATCACGTGAAAGTTGGTTATCAAATAACCTTCTTCGTTCAGAATAAAACCCGAACCCAGTCCGCCCGGTGTTCGAACCTGCACCACCGCTTCGCCAAGTTGATTGACCAGTTCGCGAACCGAACGCTCGGCGCTACCGCTTCGAGGTCCCTGAAAAAGCTGATTTTCCGTGTCGGGCACCACTGGCAAAGGCTCGCGCGCACGCTCACCTTCGCCGCGCTTCGGCGCCGTTTTGGCGGAATGACTATTCCCGGAAGAGCGAGGAGCTTCATCCGGCACGATTTTCGCAATCTGGTTCCTCGGAATCGTCAGCACGGTGTAACCGATGTCCACCACGACCTGGTCCTTCTTCTCGGCGAGAACTTTGCCGCTGACCGTCGCTTTATCGCGCAGTTGTATGACCTCACTTAAGGCCGGTCCCACAAGCGCCGGGCCGAGAACCAGCGAAAGGGCCCAAAACCGAATCAACATGGTGGGACAATAGACTCGCGTTTTGTCATTTACAAGGGAAGTTCGGCCAGGCGCCGTTGCGCTTCGCGCCAATCGGCGGGCGTATTGACGTTGAAGAGCTGGCGCGCGTCCTGGCCACTCACTCGCAATCGCCGTGCCTTGAGACGTTTCGCGAGATTCTGTAGCGAAAAGCGCCCGTCCTGAATCTCGGTTTCGATGATTTCGAGATGCGAGACGGCCAACATAAATGGAAAACCGATGCGACCCGCGTATTCAACAAAGGTCGGGGGCTTGGCACGTGCCACTCTGCGCATTAGAGGCCGTGTAATGAACGGCATGTCGCAAGACAGGAAGATTTCTGAAATGTGCCTGCTGGTTTTCAAGCCCGTGTAAATTCCTCCGAGAGGTCCGCAGCGCTGAATGAGGTCTTTGCGGATGATGCGCACTTCCATTTCGAGCGATTCCGCGACAAGTTTTACGTGGCCGCACAACGTCCGCCGGCCTAATCGCATCCGCGCTTTGTCCCGGCCCATGCGAGTACTTAATCCACCCGCCAAAATGCAGATCCCCGTTTTCAACCGGCCACAACTCTATCGCCAGCCGCGGATTCGTACGCCGCAAAGACCAGGCGCAACGTGCGCAAGTTATCGTCCCCTGTTGTTTCAGCGGTAGCCTTGCCGGAAAGACCACGCAGGAGATCAGCGTGGCAATCGACAATGCTGGCCTGAACGACATCGTAAGCCGGGTCAGCCCATGCATATCGCGGCGGCGGATAGCGTTTCGAAAGCGTGCCTTCGTGCGTCGTCACGCGAACCCAATAATCGGGCGCGAGTTCAAGGGAACCTTTATCCCCTTCAATAAAGATCAGCGTTTGCGGAAAAACTTCGCGTTCCAGCGGATTCTCAGCGTAAGCCATTTCGCAGACTACCGACGTGTGTTGCCGGCCCATTTTCATGATCACGGTGGCCACGTCTTCACCTTTGATATCAGGGTGCACGCGCTTGGTCTGGCAATAAAGACTGGAAGCTTCGCCAAAGAGAAACCGCGCAACGTCCAGAATGTGTGTCCCGAGATCAGTCAGGATGAACTGCGGCAACTTTTTTAAGAAGGGTTGGTTCCTGAAAACAGGAAAGCCGGAAATCATATCGATCCGCGCGCGGAAGGGGTTCCCGACTACATTCTCCGCTAACAGCTCTTTCAGCCGCCGAATCGGCCGTTGCCAACGCCAATTCTCATGCACGAGCAGGGGGACTCCCGCTTGTTTGCAGGCGCTCACCATGCGTTCGGCTCCGGCCAGGGTTGGCGCGAGCGGCTTTTGGCAAATGGCGGCGACCTTGTATTTGGCCGCGAGTTGCACGAACTGACTGTGGGTATCAACGTCAGTAATAATGTCCACGAAATCCAGTTCTTCGCGACGCAACAACCCTTCCGCGTCATCGTAAACACGACTGATGCTGAACTTTTCCGCCAGCGCATCCGCTTTGGCGCGGGTGCGATTGTAAATGGCCACGCATTCGACGTCCTTGAGTTCACGCCAGGCGGCAAGTTGAAAATGCGACCAGAAGCCAGCGCCGAAGATTGCAAAGCGCATCGGGTCCATAATCAACGTCGGCGCGGCAAAGGCATGTTGGCGAGAACAGCCAGATGCACCTTCCCTTTTTCGTTGCGATGGAAGACCAGCCGTTCGTCGGTGTAGAGGCCCGGCGGCATTTTGAAGACCGTCTGGCTCTCGGCGGTGAGGGCATAATCGTACATGTTTTCTGTCATGGCGTAGAGGCGGCCATTGCGTTCGGAGATGATCAGAGGGATGAACTCGGGCCCATAACTGCCGAGCAAATCCTTCCATGCGCGCGGTAGGGGAGGTCGTTCGCGAGCGCGCATAAATTTTTGCCCAAGAGCGGTGAAGCTTTGGTGATCGCTTGAAAGAGTCAATCGCCCGTTGTTAACCATTCGATTGTTGAGTTCGTAGGTGGACTCATCCAGCGCCCGCAAGGTGGTCTTCTCGCCGGAGAACCAGGCGGTAGGGCCTTCTATCTTCGCCCAGTAACTCTCCGATTCGTATTCACCATCGAAGCTCGCAGATGAGACCGGAGACAAGTTTTCAGGGGTTGCATTTTGGCGCTTCAACACGCGCCAGGCCGCATTATTGATCCGCTCGACGGCCGCGGATGCCAGGTCGTCGTTACTCAAAACGATGACGCCCTGTTTATCGTCAGGCACAGCCGCGAGCGAAGAACTGAATCCATAAACCGCCCCCGAATGGCCGATATTTTTGCGGCCGTTCGCATGCCCAACGAGGAAACCGATGCCGAAACCGTTAGTGTCGGAAGTAAGCTGTGCGGTCCACATTTCGGCAAGCGTTTCCGGTTGCACGATTTGTGTTTTTCCCGACCGACCCCCCGCGAACAAAACCCGCAGAAGGATGGCGAGATCCTCCGCCGTGGTATAAAGGTTGCCGGCGGGAATGGTGCCCAGTTCGAAACGCGGCGCTTCGATTTTGCGAAAACCGCCGCCGCTATTGGCGACGAGCATATAACCCCTTGCGAGGTCATGCTCCACCTGCTGGGTGCGAGTAAATGATGAATGGTTCAGCCCCATCGGCCGCAATAGCCCCTCGCGCACGTATTCGCCAAAGGGCAGCCCGGAAACAGCCGCAACCGTCTGTCCGACGATGGTCACACCAATATTTGAGTATTTGGTCCTTGTTTCCGGTGGGTAAACCAGCACGCAACCTTCGATGCTGCGAACGGTGGCGCTTAACCCAGGCTCGGACGGATCAAAATAGCTGCCGATCGGACATTCCCGAAACATGCCTGCCCGATGGCACATGAGCTGGCGCAACGTGATTGGCTTCGCGTCCGGGAACGGATTCACCGGCCGGAAATCGTGCCAAAGCTCAGCGACGGGTTGATCGATGCTCAACTTCTTTTGCTCGACGAGTTGCATGGTCGCCAGGGCCGTAAATAATTTCGAAATCGAGCCGGCACGGTAGACGGTCGCGCGGGTGGCGGGGACGTGTTTTCTTTTGTCGGCGAAACCGAAACCATCCACGTAGAGGATTTGATTGCCTTCAACTAAAGCAACCGATACGCCCGTGATGTTCCCGGCGCTAATCTCGCGTTTAATGGTTTCCTGGAGAGTTGACAGTCGAGACTGAAAGTCCGGGACTTGGGCCAATGCCGCGTTCGCAAAAATCAGAATGCTGGCGAGAATCCGTCGCACGGCGCAGGCTAGCCAAGGGCGATCAGGTCATCAAGCCGCTCCTGCGGGATGCGCGCAAGCCCGTGCTTTTCGCAGAGGCGGCGATTCCGCTTCGGGCCGGACTCGAAAAATCGGGTCAACAATTCCCGGTCATGGAGAAACAACGCTTTCCCAAACGGTGAATTATCAATCGGGCTGGCCTTGGCGAGCAACCGATCTGACGTTCCCTCAAAGAACTCGCGCACCCCGTCGCAGCACGGCAGTTCAAAGCTCCTCGGCGGCTGAAGCAATGAAACGCGATGACCGAGTACGCGCAGCAACGCTCCGAATGCCGCCCGGGTATTTGCTTTGAACGCACCGAACAGATCCTCGGAGTCGTCCGCTTGCAAGGTGATCCACAAACGCACAATGTCGCCGTCCTCGCGGCAGCCGACAAACCAATACGCCCTTGGCCACGTGTTCATGCGATTGAAGCGCGGACGACGTGTGCGCAGCAATTCGTTTTCGCGCAACCGCGCCGCCAGCGCGGTCTCGCACGGTTCAATCGTGATGCGGGCCACCGAATGCACCAGTCGCAACACTTTGCGCGGCACGTGATTCGGGTTCGCGTTTTTATAGCTGCCAAGGCGCACGCGCAAATTGGAAGATTGGCCGACGTAAAGAAGGCGGTCGGCGTCGTTGAACATCAAATAAACGCCCGGGCTCTTTGGGACAGACTTGAAAAAATCGCCGCCGAGCCGCGTTAGGAGCGGTTTAGGATGTTCAAACAATCGAAGCTGTCGCTCCGGCATGGTCCCATTGAAATGAATTTACGCCCGACAAGGCAATCCTACTTTGGAATCGTTACGATTTTTGTCCCGGCGCCGGTGCTGTATTCGCTTCGGGCGCCAACTGCACGAACTCACGCGTGACTTTTCCATCCCGCGCTTCGCAGAGGAAATAGCCTTTCTCTTTCGTGCCGTCGTGATTGCCGCGCTTCAATGCGCAACAGCGATTGGTGGTGACGATGGTGTTTTGAAACTTGCTTTCCGTGAATGCGTGATAATGCCCGCAAAAAATCGCCTGTAGATTGA
>DATENK010000273.1:0-20983 GCA_035275085.1 Verrucomicrobiia bacterium
CCTGGCCATAATCGAGGCGATAAACCTTTGGCCATTCGGGCCATGGATTGTCGCCGGCGCGATCCATTGGCGGGCGGGGAAGGATTTCGATTTGGACGAGCGACTTGCAATGATGCCGCATGGAAGTGGCCACGCAATCCGTACCGGTGTCGCCGCCGCCGATCACGATGACATCCTTGCCTTCGGCAGAAATGAATTTGCCGTTGCGCTTGCCGTCCAGCAACGATTTGGTATTCGCCGTCAGGAATTCCATCGCGAAGTGAACGCCCTTGAGATTGCGGCCTTCGACCGGGAGATCGCGCGGCTTCGTGGCGCCGGTGCAAAGGACAACCGCATCAAACTCGGAAAGCAGTTTTTCCGCCGGATAGTTTCCGCCAACTTCGGTGTTGCAGAGGAACTTGATGCCTTCGCTCTCCATTTGGGAAAAGCGGCGCTGTACGACCTCCCGTTTGTCGAGCTTCGGATTTGGGATGCCATACATGAGCAACCCGCCGGGGCGATCGGCGCGCTCAAAAACCGTGACCCAATGGCCGGCGCGATTGAGTTGCGCGGCAGCGCAAAGGCCAGCCGGCCCCGACCCGATGACCGCGACTTTTTTCTCCGTGCGAACCGCAGGCGACTCGGGAGTAATCCAGCCTTGCTCCCAACCTTTATCGGCGATGGAACATTCGATGTTTTTGATGGTGACCGGTGGGGCGTTGATCCCGACGACGCAAGAACCCTCGCAGGGCGCGGGGCAAACGCGGCCCGTGAACTCCGGAAAATTGTTGGTCTTGTGGAGACGCTCAAGCGCCTCCTGCCACAGGCCGCGATAGACCAAATCGTTCCATTCAGGGATCAGATTATTGATCGGGCAACCTGACGCCATGCCGCTCAGCAGCGTGCCCGTGTGACAAAAAGGAATGCCGCAATCCATGCAGCGCGCCGCCTGCTCGCGCAGCTTGGCTTCCTCCATGTGGTGATGGAATTCGTTCCAATCCTGGATACGCTTGATCGCAGGACGGTCCAGCGGCAGCTCGCGAAGGTACTCGATAAATCCGGTGGGCTTACCCATTGGATTGAAAATTGGAGATTGGAGATTTGAGATACATCAGTTAACTGCCGCCAATGCGGGAGACATCTTTCGCGTTCGCTTCGAAGGCGGCCATGATCGCGTCTTCACCGCTAAGGCCCTGGTCAGTAACGGTTTTGATCGCCTGAAGCATGCGCTTGTAATCTTTCGGCATAACCTTAACGAATTTGCCCACGTACGTGGACCAGTTTTTAAGGATAAGTTGCGCGCGAGGGCTGCGCGTGTATGTCAAGTGCCGCTCGATCATTTGGCGCACCTCGTCCACCTCGGCAGGGTCATCCAGCTTTTCCAGCCCGACCATTTGCGCATTGCAACGACCCTTAAACGTTCCGCTCTCATCCACGACGTAAGCGACACCACCGGACATCCCCGCGGCGAAATTGCGCCCAATGGAGCAAAGAACGACGACACGGCCGCCGGTCATATACTCGCAACCGTGATCACCGACCGATTCGACGACGGCGTTCACACCCGAATTGCGGACGCAGAACCGTTCGCCGGCCATGCCGCCGATATAGGCTTCGCCACTCGTAGCGCCATACAGTGCCACATTGCCGATGATTATATTTTCCTCGGGGTTGAAGGTTGAGCCGCCGGGTGGATAAACGACGACCTTCCCGCCTGAAAGCCCTTTGCCGAAGTAGTCGTTGGCGTCACCTTCCAGTGAGAACGTCATCCCGTGCGGCATGAATGCGCCAAAGCTCTGTCCGGCGGAGCCGTTGAACTTGATTTGGATCGTATCGTCGGGCAGGCCTTTGAAACCCCATTTTCTGGTGATCTCGTTGCCGACGATCGTGCCGACCACGCGATGAACATTCCTGATCGGCATTTCGGCGCGAACCTTTTCACCTTTGTCGATGGCGGGTTTGCAAACGTCGAGCAGGCGCGTCAGGTCGAGCGAACTGTCGAGCCCGTGATCCTGGTCGATCTGACGATAGCGGCCAACTTCAGGGCCGACGCGGGGCTGATACAAAATATTGCTGAAATCCAGCCCTTTGGCTTTCCAATGGGCAATCGCCCTCGATGGTTCGAGGCGGTCGGTGCGCCCGATCATTTCATTCACCGTGCGAAAGCCCATCTTCGCCATCACTTCGCGAAGCTCTTCTGCGATGAACCGCATGAAGTTCACCGCATGCGAAGGATCGCCGCCGAATTTCGCGCGCAGCACCGGGTCTTGCGTAGCTACCCCAACCGGGCACGTATTCAGGTGGCAGACGCGCATCATAATGCAGCCCATGGCGACCAACGGCGCGGTGGCAAACCCGAATTCTTCAGCGCCTAGCAGTGCGGCAATCGCAACGTCGCGGCCCGTCTTAAGCTGACCATCGGTCTCCACATAGATGCGGCTGCGCAAATTATTCAGGACAAGCGTCTGGTGCGTTTCGGCGAGGCCGAGTTCCCACGGAATGCCGGCATGCTTGATCGATGAAAGCGGTGAAGCGCCAGTGCCGCCGTCGTGCCCGCTGATGAGCACCACGTCCGAATGCGCTTTAGCAACGCCAGCCGCAATGGTGCCCACACCGACTTCGGCGACAAGTTTGACACTGATGCGCGCACGGCGATTGGAATTCTTCAGGTCGTGGATCAGTTCCGCCAGATCTTCGATCGAATAAATGTCGTGATGCGGCGGCGGAGAGATCAGTCCCACACCAGGAGTGGTATGGCGCACACGGGCGATCCACGGATAGACTTTGCGGCCAGGCAATTCTCCGCCTTCACCCGGCTTGGCGCCCTGGGCCATCTTGATCTGCAACTCCTGCGCGTTGCTGAGGTAATAGCTGGTCACGCCGAAGCGGCCCGAGGCGACCTGTTTGATGGCGCTGTTCTTGGAATCGCCATTTGGCTCGAGGGTGTAGCGCGCCGGGTCCTCGCCGCCCTCACCGGTATTGCTCTTGCCGCCGAGACGGTTCATCGCAATTGCGAGCGTCTCATGCGCCTCTTTGCTGATCGAGCCATAGCTCATCGCGCCGGTCTTGAACCGTTTGACGATGGAATCAACAGACTCGACTTCTTCAATCGGAATGGATGCATCCGCCCATTTGAAATCCAGCAAGCTGCGCAACGTGCACAAGTTTGTGGACTGCTTGTCCACGAGCGCGGAGTAATCCTTGAAAACCTTATAACTTCCAGTCCGGCAGGCCAGTTGCAGCTTGTGGACCGTTTGCGGGTTGAACAAATGGTATTCACCTTCCGCGCGCCATTGATATTGTCCGCCGACTTCCAGAGTGTGGCCGTTGACCTGGCGTTCGGGGAAAGCTACACGATGCCGAGTCAGTGCTTCTTCCGCGAGCACGTCCAAGCCAACGCCTTCCACGCGCGACGCCGTCCAGGTGAAATATCTATTAATCACATTGCGGTTCAGACCGACTGCCTCAAAAATTTGCGCGCCGCGATAACTTTGGATGGTCGAGATGCCCATCTTCGCCATGGTCTTGACCACGCCTTTCACAGCGGCCTTGACGTATTTCTCGATCGCCTTTTTGTGCTCGATGTTCGGCAACATCTTTTCGCGAATCATGTCGTCCAGGGTCTCGAAGACGAGATACGGATTGATCGCGCTGCAGCCGTAACCAATCAGCAGCGAGAAATGGTGCACCTCACGCGGCTCGCCCGATTCGAGCACCAGGCCAACGCGCGTCCGCGTGCCTCGCCGAATGAGATGATGATGCATGCCCGATGCCGCAAGCAGCGCCGGCAGCGGAGCGTTGTCCTGATCTACACGCCGGTCTGAAAGCACAATCACGTTCACTCCAGCTTCGATCGCGCGATCGGCTGCGGCGAATAATTCATTCAAGGCTTTTTCGATATTCTGGCGCGCGTCCCCCCGGGCTTTGAAGAGGATCGGCAACGTGATCGCCTTAAAGCCGGGACGATCCACATGACGCAATTTTTCCAGCTGCTCATTGGTGAGGATCGGATGCTCCAGCTTGATCATGCGGCAACTCTCAGGAGTCGGCTTGAGGAGATTGCCCTCACTGCCCAGCATCGTGTGCGTCGACGTAATGATTTCTTCGCGAATCGGATCGATCGGCGGGTTGGTGACCTGCGCAAAAAGCTGCTTGAAGTAATTATAGATGAGCTGCGGCTTGTTCGAGAGCACTGCCAGCGGCGTGTCGGTGCCCATGGACCCAATCGGTTGCACGCCATCCGCCGCCATCGGGCCGATGATCAAACGCAAATCCTCGAACGTATACCCGAAGGCCTGCTGCCGCTGCATCACGGTCTCATGGTCCGGCTCACGCCCATGTTTTGGTTCGGCCAGATTTTCGAGAAGCACATGATTCTGATCGAGCCAAAGCTGATAGGGATGTTCTTTGGAGAAAGTGTTCTTCAGCTCCTCATCGGCCACAATGCAGCCCTGCTCGGTATCGATCAGGAACATCCGTCCCGGCTGCAAACGGCCTTTCTGCTGCACACGGTCCGGTTCAACCGGCAGCACGCCCGCTTCCGAAGCCATGATCACAAGGTCGTCCTTGGTCACGTAATAGCGCGAAGGCCGCAACCCATTGCGATCCAGCACGGCGCCGATCTTTTTGCCGTCTGTGAACGCGATGGACGCCGGACCATCCCATGGCTCCATCAGGCATGAATGGTATTCGTAAAACGCGCGCTTCTCCGGCGACATGCTCTCATGATTTTCCCACGGCTCTGGAATCATCATCATCACCGCGTGCGGCAACGAGCGGCCGGTCATCACCAGCATTTCCAGGCAATTATCGAACATCGCGGAATCGCTGCCATCGGTGTTGATCACCGGGATGATTTTCTTGATGTCGTCGCCAAACAGGTCCGACTCAAACATGGCCTGGCGCGCGTGCATCCAATTGATGTTGCCGCGCAGCGTGTTGATCTCGCCATTGTGCGCAATGTAACGGTAAGGATGGCTGCGATCCCAACTCGGAAAGGTATTCGTGCTAAAACGCGAATGGACCAACGCAAGCGCGGTGTCCATCGCCGGATGCCGCAGGTCGGGGTAATATTGCTCGACCTGTTCCGGCATGAGCATGCCTTTATAGATCAGCGTCTTGTAAGACAGGCTCGAAACGTAAAACCATTTGTTCGGGTCGGGCGCATAACGGATCGTCTGTTCGGCGCGCTTCCGGATGACGTAGAGCTTGCGTTCGAACGCCTGGTCATCGCTCAGCTTCGAGTTGCGCCCGATGAACACCTGGCACATGAACGGTTCGGCGGCTTTGGCCGTCGCACCCAAAGACGCATTGTTCGTGGGAATATCTCGCCAACCCAAAATCGCCTGCCCTTCTTCCCGCACGATGCGCTCAAAAATCTCCACGCACTTCGCGCGATCACCGGCGTCCTTCGGCATATACATCATGCCCACGCCGTATTCGCCCTGCCCCGGCAACGCCACGCGCGCTTCCTTGCAGACTTCCTTCAAAAACCCATGCGGCGTCTGCAGCAAAATTCCCGCGCCATCCCCGGTGTTGTTTTCGCAACCACATGCCCCGCGGTGGTTCAGGTTCACCAGGATCTGCAGCGCCTGCCGCACAATAAAGTTCGATTTCTGCCCTTTGATATTGACCAGGAAGCCTACCCCGCACGAATCGTGCTCAAATTGCGGGTCGTACAAGCCCTGGGCAGGCGGCAAACCGGGAGGTGCCGCGCTGCTAAACCGTTGCCCATCACTGCTCATGCTCTATGTCCGTCCAGCGAATATAAATTTTCATATCTATTGCTGAAAGCGCAAAAGAGTGCAATACCGCAATTTAACGGAAGGGCTTGTTTTGGCGGCGTCTCCCCGTTGCGCACGGGCAAATCGGAGGTCAAATTGACCGCAAAGTGAGGGCGGCAGTCCTGATAAATCCCGGCGCCGGCGCGGCTGCAGAGGGGGTCCAGGTTGACAAACTTGAGAGTTTGTTCGCCGCGCAAGGAATTAACGCAGAGGCGCGCGTATTATCCAACGGTGACCTCGGAAAAGCCGTGGAAGAAGCCTTGGCGCGTAAACCGGATGCGGTGGTGGTTGCTGGTGGAGACGGAACCATCAACGCCGTCGCCTCGCGACTGGCGGGGACGGGCATTCCCCTGGGCGTGCTGCCGATGGGCACGTACAATCATTTTGCTAAGGACCTTGGGCTGCCGCTGGAAATTGGAGACGCGATTAAACTCATCCGACCCGAGCGGATCAAAGCCGTCGACGTCGGTGAAGTGAATGGCCATGTATTTATAAATAATTCATCGCTAGGCGCTTACCCCAGGATGGTGGAAGAAAGGGAACAGACATTGCGAAAATTTTCGTTGCCCAAGCGGTTTGCGAATTTCGTCGCCTTCCTGAAAGTCCTTAAACGCTGGCCACTCATCAATGTTAAGCTCGACATCGATGGGCAACGCATCGTGCGCACCACGCCCTTTGTGTTTGTAGGCAACAACGAATACACAATGAACCTGTTCAAGGTCAGCTTGCGCTCCGGTTTGGATCGCGGCGCCCTGTGGATCTACACCGTGAAAACCACGTCCTTCATCGGCCTGCTTCGGCTCTTCTGGCGGTCGCTCATCAACCGCCTCGAGCAATCGCGCAACTTCGAGTCTTACGCCGCCAGCGAGTTCAAGGTGGTTCCCCACCGCCACCACGTGCGCGTTTCATTGGACGGCGAAGTCGTGCGCATGCAAACGCCGTTGCACTACCGCATTCGACCACGCGACCTGCGCGTATTTGCCCCGTGAAAGTGGTCGCCCACATCTCAGACCTGCATTTCGGCACCGAAGATCCGCTCGTTGCCGCCGGCTTGCTCGAGGACCTGCAACGGATCGCGCCCGCGCTGGTGATTATCAGCGGCGACCTCACGCAACGCGCGCGCTGCGCGCAATTTCGCGCTGCACGCGATTACTTGGAATGCATCTCCTTTCCGCGCCTGACAATTCCCGGCAATCATGACGTGCCGCTCTACGATGTGGTCCGCCGATTCCTGGCGCCTTTGAAGCGTTACTGCCGCTTTATCGACTCGTCCCTCGATCCGTGGTATCACGACGATAAACTGGCAGTGTTGGGGCTGAACACCGCGCGGTCGCTCACCTGGAAAAGCGGCCGACTGTCTATGAAGCAGATTGAACTGATACGCACGCGCTTTCGCGCGGCGCCGGACGCGTGCTTTAAAATTTTGGTCACGCATCATCCATTCATCCCGCCGCCGGGCGATGAAAATACAGGCATCGATTTAGTGGGACGGGCCGCGCTCGCCCTTCCGGTCATTGATGAATGCGAGATTGATTTGTTGCTCGCCGGCCACTTGCATCACGGTTACACCGGCGATGTGCGCGCATATTATCCCGCGACAAAGCGTTCGATCGTCGTGGCCCAGGCCGGAACAGCAATCTCCCATCGGGTTCGTCGCGAGCCGAACGCGTACAATGTGATCTCCCTCGAAGACGACACGATTGAAATTGCCGTGCGCAGTTGGAGCAATGGCGCATTCCGCGAGAGCACGCGGATTGCCTATAGACTGGCGGCCGAAGAATGGCGCCTTACAAACACCTATGGCGTCACGCAGCGATAAAAGCGGTGGGACAGACCTGTATCCATGTCATCAAAATCGAAGCTCCCACTGCCGGAAACAGTCGCCGTCCCGATGGTTTCCCAATTCTTAAGGTCTGGCGAAGCCTCGATTCGCCAGGAATCTCCCGCGGCTCCCGTAAAATGCAATCGGGCGCCCCCGCCCGGCAATCGCCTGATGCTCGCCGAGCCTGGCGCCGCGAAGGTCGCCGCAAAACTCGCGTCCACAGCAGGCGTCACTATCGTGTGACTCGCCGCGCCGCCATCGGACCACGCGGCAAAACGATAATTCGATCCGCTGAATGTTTGCGCGGGCGCATTGACGACGTAATTGAAACCAATCAGCGCGTCCTGGACGAACGGCGTGCTCTTGCGGATCCCTGCCAAATCCAGCCCAAGTCCGCTTGGTATGGTATCAAAAAACAAATTCACCTTCTGCGGAAACACCGTCACCGATGCACTCGCTCGCAACCCCTCCGAATCGATGACGCTGAGGATAATCTCGTAGCTCGTCTCCCCGCTGAAATCATGGCCGCTCGTAGGTATTTGCAACGCGCCCGAAGTTATGTTCGTGAATGGGCCGCCCGCAGGGTGGATGTGCTGATCGTGATGAAACAGAATCGTCCACGAAAATCGGGACGCCGGCAATTGACCATCTTCCACGTCGCTCGCGCTGCCCGAATAACTAATCACGTCTCCGGCCCGAAAAGTCGCGCCGTCATTCGGCGAAGTAATGATCGCCGTCGGCGGATTCCCGACATTGATCACAAGATTGCTGGAAAATGTCGCGTTCACGCCGTCAGAAACGCGCAGGCGCGCAGTGTAAGTCCCGGAAGTTTGGTAGATGTGCGTCGGGTTCGCGTTCGCCGCGGATCCCCCATCTCCAAACGTCCAATCATAAGTCAATGGCGCGCCTTCCGGATCGAACGAACCCGCGCTCGAGAATGAGACCTGTAGCGGCCGCAGACCGGATCGTGGCGTGGCGCTCACGAGGGCGACCGGCGGCTGGTTTGTGAGCGAGTAACGGATGCGCCTTATCGCCGCCTCATTCGGCGTATGCGCGTCATTGAATCCAATATCAACGTAGTAGATCGCGCCGTCCGGCCCTTCGATTAACTTCACAGGATCGCCGTACGGGCCGTCCTTGGCGCCGCTCGGCGGTTCGAAGTTCAGCACAGTTCCCAGATTTCCATTCGTGTCGAAGGTCAAACGCTTCAGCCAATTCTGCACGTAATCGCCAAAAAAATAGCTCCCGTAAAACTCGGCCGGAAACTGGCGGCCGCGATAGACAAAACCTCCGGTCACGCACGCATCACGGCCAGCGTGCGGATACGCAAACAATGGACTGGTGAATCCTGGCTGGTTGCAGCTGCCCTCGCAAATCGGCCAACCATAATTCGCCCCGCGCGCAACCAGATTGATTTCTTCGTATGAGCCGAACGAATCGTTGCCGCCGACGTCCCCGATAAACATCATTCCAGAAACTCGATCACTGGACAACCGAAACGGATTCCGTAAACCCAAGGCCCAAATCTCGTCTTTGTTCGGGCCGGCGCCATCGGCAAAGGGGTTTCCAGCCGGAATTGAACCATCGCGATTAACCCGCAGCAGTTTTCCGCGATAATTCGTCAGGTCTTGCGCATCGGGTCCATTGAACGCCTCGCCCACCGTAATATACAGCTTGCCATCCACACCGATCGCGATGCCGCCGCCATGGTGTTCGGGCCCCGCCGCTCGATTGTCCTGCCACACTACGAATTCGCTGCCGGGCAGCGCCGTATTTCCGCTGACGGTGAAGCGCGAGACTCGGTTATAGTTATCTCCGCTCGGCGAGGTCTTCGTATAGAAAATGTAAATAAATCCATTCGTCCCGAAATCCGGGTCCACGATCAGGTCCATCAACCCTTGCTCGCCATCTAAACCGTTTACGTTCAGTTGTAGGAACGGCGTAGCGTCGGCCGCATGCGCACCCGGTTGCACCACCCAAACCGTTTCGCTGAGCTCGCCCACCAGCATGCGGCGGTCTGGCAGAAATGCAATTGTCGTCGCCGACACAATGTCCGGCACTACCACCTCATTGATGAAGATCGGGTTCAGCGTACTTACCTGCACCGTGGCCGAGGTAGCGCGGTTGCCTGCCAGGTCGGTCGCGACCGCAAACAATGTGTGCAGTGAATTGCTCAGATCGGTCGTGTTCCACGGTACGCTATACGGAACACTCCGGCTCGTTCCCAAACTGGTCCCGTCCGCAAAAAACTCTACCGACCACACCTGCGAATCGTCTGAGGCCGTCGCGGAAACGGCGCTGATATGAGACACCGTGCTCCCTGCCGCCGGCGAAGTGATCGAAACAGTTGGCGGCTCCGAATCGGTGAAACCCACCGGTCGGATCATGTCCAACTGGATCTCGTCCACCGTCAAGGCGCGATTGTAAATCCGCACTTCATCGATTCTCCCTTGGAAATACTGGCCGTAAGGATCATCGCCGCCGATCGTCAATGCTCCGGTGGCTTGCTGGATCGTATCGCTTTCCGCCCTCGAACCCGCCAGCGCGCCATTGACATACAGCGCCAGGGTCGAACCGTCATACGTCCCGGCGAGATGGGTCCACGTGTTCAGCGGCAACTGGGGACCCGTGAGCGCCGTCGTGAAAGTCCCGCCCACCGCCGGGTCTGATCCCGATGATCCTTCCAAATAATAAACATCATCCGGCCCCTTGTAGATTACGTCTCGCCATCCGCCGAGCGCCGTCGGATACACCCATGCTTCGAGCGTCATGCCGCGCGAAAGATGCAACGACGCAGAATCAGTCACGCGCACCCGCGCGCCCGACCCGTTGAACACCAGCGCGCCGCCATACTTGCCGGAAGCGGTTCGCGTCGCGCCTTCCAACACCCCGTGGTTTCCCATTCCGGACGCGTCGATCGTCCCTGTGCCGTTCGCCTCGTCGAAACCAAAGGCCGCTACTAAACCATTGGTCTGCCCAAAGGCCGTCGGGCCAACGAATAACGCCAAGATAGCGGTCAGCACCGAACATATGATAGGCCAATCGAGGTCCATCGGGATCGCCGGATTATAGGCTAATTCCTCCCAACATGCAAACTATCTACAGCCAGCGCCGGCTACTACTGCGACAGCACTGGAAACTCCGTCACCCGCAACTTCGCCGATCCGTACGGGATCAGGACCACATCCTCCAGCGGTTCCTCCGATTTTATTGGGCCTTTCGGCGGCGCATCGGCCGCATTCTTCACCAACTCCCACTCGGGCACCTTCCGCGCCTTTGCGTGCAGCCGGATTGGTGGTGACGTAGGCGAAAACGCACTGTGCCCTACCTGCGCAGTCTCGACGCGCATCGCATCCTGGTTCAGCCAAATGGCATAATTCCAGGGAGTCATCGGATGCACTTCCCAATCGGCCGTTGGTTTTTTGTCCCGTAGCTTGCGCCAATCCTGCCCGATCTGGAGTGCGAGCAACAGCGGCCCGCGTTTGATGACCACGGCGTCATTGAATCGTTTTTCCGTCCGCAGCCTCATGGGCAATGCCAGCGTTACAGCGGTTTCCCCCGACCAGCGCCGGTCGATGCGATGGAAGGTTGCCGCCTTCACCTTTTCCTCCTTGCCCGCAATCGAGACCGTGGCTCCACCTGCCCATTCCGGAATCCGGAGGACCACCGGGAATCGCGCTGCCTTCACTACTTTCACAGTGATATCAATCTGATCGTTGAACGGGTAATCGGTCCGCACCTTTACTTGCGCATCCTTCGTCTGGATGTCGCAAGGCGCATAACTGAACGCGATCAAACCATTGTCTTTGGTTTTCATCCACAGATGGGAAACGAACTTCGGCCAGCCCTGGTGCATGTTCGCCAGGCAACAGCCGAATGTCGGCTCCAGCCCGAAGAGATTCGATTCCGGGCCGTTGTTGCTGTAGACGCGCTCCTTGCTGATTTTGCACACCACCTGGTTCGCCTGCTGGTCGTACTGATGCGCCCACATGTCATCCGAAAAGGTCGCGGGCAACGCGTTGAACGCGACCGACTCCAGGCGGTCCGCCAATCCCACATGCGGCCGGATCGCCAGCAGGTTCTCGATCGAAAACATCATTTCCACCACGGCGCATAGCTCCGTCCCTTGCGACGGATGCCGCCCCGCAATGTGTTCGTCCGCCGCGAACATGCCGGTTGCTTGGCCGTGGTATTTGTCCAATTGTTCCAGCAATGACACTGCCGCATCGAAATCCCCTTTATTTCCCGATTGCCGCGACCAAACGCCGGCGGCTTTCACGCCCATCGCGATGTTTACTCCATGCGTCGCGCCGAAATCGTCGTTGATCCATTGCCCGCCGGCCGCATCCTTGAACTTCTCCAGCTCCGTACGCGTGACTTTCTCGTGATACGGATAATCGCGGCCAAGCTTCGCCCAATCCAATCCCTGGCGGTGGACTTTCGTCGCCAGATCGAGCAGCCAGGGCTCCCGCGTCCGGTCATACAGCCAGTAAATACTCAGCGACAGGTCGGCCCAACGCACCCGCGCCCATTCTGCCAGCGGCTTCTCATCCAGAATTGGATCGAGCCGCTTCAGGAACCGCTTCATCGCCGGAATGATCCGCGGATCGCCCGTCGCCTCCTGCCATTGGGTCATCGCCTTGAGCAAGATGAATCGCGGCCAGACATCGAACTGGCTCAAGCGCGAGTTCGGATCGGGATTGCCCTTCAACGGCCCCAGCCAGCCATCGTCCTTCTGCGTCTTCAGAACGTAATCGATCCACTTCTGCGCGCGCGCTTTGAAATCTTTGTTGTCCAAAAGAATCGCCAGCGGAACGAACCCATCCAGCCAATACGGCCCGCGCTCCCAACCCTCCGCCTTCCCGCCGATCCACGAACTCTCCGCCACGTCCGGCCAAAACTCGTCTAGATGCCCCGACAATCCATTCGCCTGAATCTCCAACTGCCGCTTCAACCAACCGGCCGGCTTGATCGCTCCCAACGGCAGCGGCTCCGCTTCCAACGGCGCCAGGCGTTGCGCCGCCTCACCTGCAACCGCCATAACGCTGAAAAGGAAGACACATACGACTTTCATAGTGGCGCGACCTGATTGCCAAATGACACGCCCCCGTTCAATCGAAAACGCTCTGGGAGGCGTCCTTCCAAAAAACTATGTACACTGAAACATTATCGTTAAAGGTTTCTAAATTCCGGGATTTATCTATGTACACTATCTACGTACGTACATAGATTGAAGTGTGACAAAAGAGGCGGCGGCAACTATACGGGGAATAAACTACCAGATCGCCGGCAGGCGTTCGATCAGTCGGGCGTCGGCGGGCGGGAACTCGTACTTGTTGAGTTCCTCGGCGGTGATCCAGCGGAAATCGGGACAGCCGAGTGGCTGCGGTTCACCGCTCAGCCATTCACATCGGAAGAACTTGAGCAGCACGGTTTTCTCCGGATAGCTGTGCTCGATGGATTCGATCAGTTTGCCGACGGCGACTTCAATCCCGAGTTCTTCGCGAAGTTCGCGCTGGAGGCACGCTTCGAACGTCTCATCGGCGTCACGTTTGCCGCCCGGGAATTCCCAAAGCCCGCCGAGGTGCGCATCGGGATAACGCTGGGTGATGAGCAGTTTGCCTGAACGAAAGACCAGCCCGGCGGCGACTTCGATCATCGGCCGATGCTTTTGTAGATGAAGCCGAGCTGTTCCATCTCGGCGGGATCGAACAGGTTGCGGCCGTCGAACATGATCGGGTGCGTCAGGACTTTGCGCGCTTTGTCGAGGTTCAGCTTCTTGAACTGCGGCCATTCCGTGGCGATCACCAGCGCGTCACAGCCCTGGGCGACATCGTTCATGTCGTCGATATATTCGACGTCTTTGAGCACGGCTTTGGCCTTCTCCATCGCCTTGGGATCGTGCACGCGCAATTTCGCGCCCTCTTTCTGTAACCGGTGACAAAGATCGATCGCAGGTGAGAGCCGAACATCATCGGTGTTCTGCTTGAAGGCGAGGCCGAGCACGCCGATAGTTTTGTCTTTGAGCACCCAAAGCGTGTCCGTTATCTTTTTGACGAAGCGATCCATCTGCGAGGCGTTGATGTTCTGCACTTCCTTGAGCAGCTTGAAGTCGTAACCGACCTGTTCGGAAATCTTGATAAAGGCGCTCAGGTCCTTCGGAAAACAACTGCCACCGAAACCGAGCCCGGCATCGAGGAATTTGCGCCCGATACGATTGTCCAACCCAATGCCATTGGCCACCTCCTGGACATTCGCGCCGGCGGATTCGCACAGGACCGAGATCGCGTTAATATAAGATATTTTTAGCGCGAGAAACGAGTTCGCCGCGTGCTTGATCAATTCCGCGGAATTGATGTCCGTGACGATGATCGGGCAGTGAAATGGCTCGTAGACTTTCTTCATGGCCTGCACCGGCCGTTGCGAGCGCACGCCGATCACCACGCGATCTGGTTTCATGAAATCATCCACCGCAAAACCTTCCCGCAGAAACTCGGGATTGCTGACCACGTCCACATCCACCTTGGCCTTGCAATAACGCTTGATCGTTTCGGCCACTTTGTCCCCGGTTTTGACTGGCACCGTGCTTTTGTCGACCACGATCTTGTAGCTCGTCATGCTTTGCGCGATTTCGCGCGAGACGGATTCCATGAAACTGAGATCGACGGAGCCATCGGGCTGCGGTGGGGTGGGCACGGCGATGAAAATGACGTCCGACTTTTCCACGCCATCCTGGGTGGAATCGGTAAACCGCAGTCGGCCGGCCGTGACATTGCGCTTCACCAGATCCTCGAGGCCAGGCTCGTAAATCGGCATGCCGCCCGACTGCAGGAGCTTTACCTTCGCCTCGTCTTTGTCGACGCAAATGACCTGGTGCCCGACTTCGGCAAAGCACGTCCCGGTGACCAGCCCGACGTAGCCCGTGCCTATGATCGTCAATTTCATGCGAGCACCTAACCACGAATCGACAGGATTTTCACGGATTTGTTAGACACAAAATGTTAGAGACTCGTCACGTCGTCTCCTACAATCCAAGGATGCGCGTCGTAAAAAGTCCTGCGGAACTGCAGCCCGGCCCGAAAAAGGTCTGCCTGGCCATCGGATTTTTCGACGGCGTGCACCTCGGCCATCAGCAGATCATCCGGCAAACCGTGGCCGATGCGGAACTGCACGAGGCGATGGCTGTGGTGGTCACGTTTGATCAGCACCCAAACACCGTGGTGGCGCCGGATCGTGTCCCGCCGCTGATTTACTCGCTGCCGCAAAAATTGCGCGCCATCGCATCCACTGGCGCAGACACGACGCTGCTGTTGCATTTCGACGAAGCGTTCAGCCGCCAGAGCGGCGAACAGTTTGTGCACTGGCTCGTTCGCGAATTCGGTCATCTCACGAGCATTTGCGTGGGCAGCACATTCACGTTTGGCCATAAGCGCAGCGGCAACGTCGAGTTGCTGAAACGCATGGGTGCCGAATTCAAATTCGCTGTGCACGGCCTCGCCGCAGTCGCGCTGGACGGCGACATCGTCAGCAGCACGCGCATTCGCGAGATGATCCGCAATGGCCACTTCGATCTTGCCTCGCAGATGTTGGGCCGTGGGTATACACTGTGCGGGACGGTGATGAAAGGCGACGGCCTGGGCCGGAAGATCGCCGTTCCGACAGCGAACCTGGATGTAACGAGTTTAGTCCTGCCGCCGACCGGCGTTTACGCGGTGCATGCGCACCATGCTGGCAAGACGTACCGCGCAGTGTTGAACCTTGGTTATCGCCCCACGATCCAAAACCCGACGCCCGAATTGCGCGTTGAAGCCCACCTGCTCGAGTTCAAAGGCGATCTCTACGGGGAGGAACTGGAATTAACGTTCGCGGAGAGATTGCGCAACGAACAAAAGTTTCCGTCAGTCGACGCGCTCAAGACTCAGATCGCCGCCGATATTGAGCACGCGAAGCGTGTATTCGACAACGGTTAGGGCCGAAGGCGATAAAAGCGCCGCTCCTGCAAGAACGCGTTATCGGTGAATGACCGTATGCCCCCGAATTCCTCAATATTCTCGGTGATATCCACCCAGCCAGTGCCGAGCGTTGTTGTCGCCTGCAGCACATAATTCGGCGGCTCGGCCGGCCAGCTTACGCGCATATCGTCAAACGGCAGCGCCTCGATGTGCAGGCGCGGTGGCTTAAACGATAACGCAAAGTAGTTGTCAAAGGTTGCGTCCGTAGTGCCCGTCCCTGCCGACGTATTGTCGTACACGATCAGACCGCAAACTCCGCTTGAGTACGTCGTATCCGATCCGGTGATACTTGCGAGGGGCGTCGTCAGATTCGGTAATTCGTAAATCTCGGCGGTCAGTTGAGCACCTACGCCCATAAAAACCATTCGATATGACTTGCCGGGAACGAGGGTTGCGCGATCGTTTCCACTGACGGATACACCATGGCCATTGGGAGTGTTAGGGTCCTCGTTCCCAAAAGCAGTAATATCCAGGTCGCTACCGTCTTTGTCCCAGGTCATCGCATAACCGTCGGTACTCCCAAGCCCAACTTCCTTGCATCGGGCAAGAATGCCAAAAGCCTGATCCAGACTGGGGTCCCAGTTAACAATGTCAACTGTGATGTAGAAATCCGTGTACGTAACGTCATTGCGCAAGCTGCCTGCGCGGCCAGGTCCGACTGACCCCGGCGCGGGGGATGGCGACGTCTGGATTCGATACCCGCCATTGGGGAAGCTGAATGTGGCGATGTCGGGTAGTTGCGGATGGCTCCCGATCGGATCATATCGGGTCCATCCCGCATCATTGCCGTCATCGAAGTTATCAGTTTGGGCGTACAGCAAGGCGGGTGACGCGGCCAGAAGCAGAATAGCAAACCGTTTCATAGCAAGCCTTTCGCGAATGGTTAACCGGAACTGATTGAGTATGCGCAGGTTCCAACCGTAAAAGCGAGGAAAAATGCTTAGGACATTTTGATCGATTGCCGCTCCGTGGTCGCCCTCAGTTCGAGTGGCAGGCGGTCCATGCGGTTGCGCGCGGTTTCGGCTGACGCGCCCGTCGGATTCAGGTCGATGATGCGCATGAGCGTCGTTCGCGCGGCCTCGATGTCTTTGCCGAATTTGATCTGCAGATCCGCGATCGTATTGAGGTGGCTAATCCGCTGACGTGGTGGCTGATGTGGGTCCTGGACGAGCTGCTCCATCTGTTCCAATGCCATATCGAGCTGCTGGAAATGTTCGGCGTAAATCCAGGCAAGCTTCGCGCGCGCTTCATGATCCAGCGGATTTTCTTCCAAATGTTTTACCAACACGCCGGCCTCCGCTGCGGGATCGTCCGGGCGTCGCACGAGAGCCGATTGGTCCTTCATGAGGCCAAGACGTTCCGGGCCGCGGGGGATGGCGATGCGCGGCCGATCATGGGAGGCGAGGAGATTTTCAGTTGTGCCCAGATGTGCCATTCGCTGCTGAGCAAGGTGGGCCAATTCGGAGTCCGGAAATCGTTGGGGGATCTGTTGCAGCGCCGCGCGGGCGGCCTCGATGTCCTGCGCATATTTCAAGTGCCAATCGGCGATCTGGTTCAGAACCAAAGCGATTTCCTGTGGGGGACGACCGGGTTGCGCGATAATGCGTTCGATGGTGACTTGCGCGCCGGGAAGATCGTTGAGGTGCTCGGCCTGGAGTTCGGCGAGCATGTGCTGGCCTTTGAAATCATCCGGAAATTTCAGGAGCTGTTGTTTGATCTCAAACGCGGCGGCCTGGTATTCGCCCTTGCGCATTTTGTTGATGGCAATCGAGTAGAGCGGGGCAGGCTCAATTTGATCCTCGCCGCCATCGAACATGGAAGTCAGTGGCCTGGCGAACCACTCACCGATATGCGGCGCCCAAATGGCAGCCAGAACGATCCCGATTAAAGCCACGGTGCCCGGCACAGCGAAAGCGGTCTCATAGCTTGGCGTCAGGCGCGTAAGCAGGAACAGGAGACCAGCGAACATCAGCGTGGCGATCCACTTGATAATCAGGCGCCGCGGCTCTTCGGTATTCGAGACGCACCGGTAAAGGGTCCAGAGAACAAGCGCCGCTGAGATGACGGATAGCGAAATTGCCAGGGCGCGAGGCATCACAAGGAATTTAGGCGAAGAATGCGGATTCCGCTACGGAAGAATGAAGCCGTAAGTCTTCAGGACTTCCTGACCGCGGTTGCTTTGCATGAACTTGCGGAATTCGCGCGCGGCGTTGGCGTTCTTCGTGCCGGCAAGAACCAGGCCGGCTTGGTCCAGGCGTGGGAAAGCATCAAGGGGAATTTCCCAGAACCGGCCGGCGTCTTTCATTTTGGGAACAATGGCGAGCGAGTAGGCAATTATGCCGATGTCCGCGTTGCCGGAGTCGACGAACTGAGCGGTCTGGGCGATGTTTTCCCCTAAGACGAGCCGGGAGGCGACCTTATCGTAAACACCGAACTTCTTCATGGCGGCCACCGCAGCGCGGCCATAGGGAGCGTGTTCGGGGTTGGCGATAGCAATTTTTTTTGCGGTCGAATCCAACAGTGCTTTAATGCCGAGATCTTCGACTTTGATCGGCGAGGATTTGGGAACCCAAATGACGAGCCGCCCGATCGCGTAAACAAACAACTCCTCTTCAGTGCCTTTGCCCCTGGCGATCAATTGGCGCGGGTAAGCGGCATCCGCGGATAGGAACAGATCAAACGGGGCATCATTCAGAATTTGCGCGTAAAAATTTCCGGACGAACCGTAGATTGGTTTGACAGCCGACGACGCATGATCCTCACGAAACTTGGTGACAAGCTCCTCCAAGGCAAAACGAAGGTCGGATGCGGCAGCGATCAGGAGTTCGGCCCGCAGGCTTGCGCTCGAGAGCAACAAGCAGGACACTAGCGCGACGAATCGTTTCATGCGCTTAAAGGCTACATCGAAGATTCCCCCGAGTTCGACCATGATTTCGCACGAGCCCAGCGCCTTTTGATTATTTTAGATCCAGATAATACGTCCGATCGCAGCGGCACGATTTGTGATCGGCCATGTATTCTTTGAAGCCGTAGCGTTCGTAAAGGGCGACGGCGGCCTTCAGCACATTTGCGGTTTCCAGAACCACGCGCGTGAAACCCAGTTCCCGAGCGCGGCCGAGGGCGTGATGCAGCAATCGACGACCATTCCCGTGCCCTCGGATGGATTTCGCCAGATACATCTTGCGCAGCTCGCACGTGGTTTTTGAGATCGGATACAAACCGATGGTGCCGACGATTTCGCTGTCGTCAGATATCAGCACATCGAAGCATCCGCCGCGTCGTTGGTAAGCAGCTTCGATGTCGCGCAAGTCGGCGTCCGTGTCGGCGGGGTCTGGAGCCAAATTGAACTCGCGCAGCGTGCCGAATACCAACCGCTCGATCGCAGGCCGATCCTGATTGCCAGCCGGGCGCAGTTCCATCATTTTGGATTAGACCACCGGTGACATGAAAACAACAGAAATGACTCGGCGGACGGCCTTGAAGCTCACGTGCGGCGCGGCGTTCGGCGCATCGCACGCGCTCGCTTTGGCGAACGACGAACGTGCCGGGATCGTCATGGGCGAACCCAAGGCGGCCGAAGTCGGCAATCAGGTGCTGAAGGATGGCGGCAACGCGATCGACGCAATCATCGCGGGCGCCCTAGCCGGCGCGATCCATGCGCCGAACCAATATGGCATTGGCGGCTATGGCGGACACATGATTGTCCGGTTGGCGAATGGCAGCATCAAATGCATCGACTTCAACACCGCCGCCCCTGCCGGAGCAAAGGTCGCGACCTATGGCTGGCAAGCGTCGGGAGTCCCCGGAATTCTGGCCGGTTTGCAGACGGCGTTGGACCGTTTCGGCACGCGGCCCTTCAAGGAAGTGGTTCAGCCGGCGATCGATTTGGCCGAGAACGGGTTTGCGATTTCGCAGGGGTTGGCAAACGCAATCCGCTCGCAGGAGAAGGAATTGAAAGCCGACCCGGCGTCCGCGAGACTATACTTTCCAAAGGACAACGTCCTGCGGAATCCCGATCTTGCGCGCATGCTTCGGCGGCTTGCGTCGCTGAATTCCGTGCGGGATTTCTACGAAGGAGAAATCGCGCGGCAAATTGCCGACGCCTTTGCCAAAAATGGCGGCTTAGTCACCGCCAAAGACCTCGCGCAATACAAAGCGTACGATTTTTTGCAGCCGCTCTCCGTTCAATGGAAAGACTTCACAATTTATACCGCTCCATTGCCCGCCGGCGGAGACAGCGTTCTGCGGATGTTCGCAGTTTTGAAAGATCTTCCGCCCGACCTAATCGGCGAACACGCGTTGCTTGAAACAATGCGCGTCGTCTGGCATGAGCGACTTACAAGACTGGGAGATAGCATTTTTGAACCCCTTCAGCGGTTGGACGAAAACCTGGCCGATCGCGTCAAAGCGGCGGTAAAAAAGGGCACCCGCGTCGATCAAGCCACGACCTCGCAACCCCATCGCGGCACTGTCCATCTGAATACTGCGGACAGCAAAGGCAATGTCGCCGCGCTTACGCTCACGCATGGCAACGCTTTTGGCGCATGCGTAACTGTTCCCGGCCTCGGCTTGACGCTTGGCCACGGCATGTCGCGTTTTGTTTCTGAAGCGGGTCATCCCAACGCTCCGGCCGCAGGCAAGCGACCGCTCACCAATATGTGTCCAACTCTTGTGATGCGCGATAACAAGCCAGTTCTCGCGCTCGGGGCGGCGGGCGGTCGGCTGATCGTGAACACAGTTTTTCATGTGCTCTGGAATTTCGTCGGCGGAAAAGATCACCAGGAAGCGATTCGGGCCCCGCGTTGGCACACCGAAGGAGGCACCGAACTCGCGCTTGAAAAGGCGTGGCCTGATTCGGTGCGAGCGCGCTTCGAAAAGCTTGGTTACGAAGTCAAACCCGGCGGCGCGGCCGTGGCCCGCGCCATTGCGCCGGATAACATTGGGATTTGGCAGCCTGCGGCGCGATAAGTTGTGCATTGGAGCTTGATTTTGGTTGCTCCAATTAGCCGATCAGACGAAAATTCTACCATGAACCCGGATCATGAAGTGGAATTGACGGGAAAGCTGGCCGCGCTGGAATTGCTTGTGACCCAATCCTTGAGTTTCGGACTTGCGCCAATTCGCCATCGCGCCGATTTGGTGGAAGAAATCAAGCAACAGCATCACGCGAAATTGGAGCGGTTGCCAGCCGACGCGCGGGCGCATGCCCTTACGTGTCACGACCGCCTGCTTTATGCGGCCCTCGCCACAGCGGAACAAGTTGCCAACACCCGGGTGGGGTAAAGACTCCATATCACCGCTTACGCGACTATGACTAGGTACCTCCCGTAAAGGAGGTAAGGGTAGAACATCACAAGGGCGGACTGCTCACCCGCCCTCTTCTTTTT
>DATENK010000274.1:0-4501 GCA_035275085.1 Verrucomicrobiia bacterium
GGCGTCACCTATCCGAACAGCCGCGTCGTCACCTACGCCTACGATGCGGCTGGCAACCGCACGCAAGTCACCGACAACGGCGTGTCGGCTGCCTACGCGGCCAACACACTCAACCAATACTCAAGCGCGGGCGCGGCGGTCTTCGGTTACGACCTCGACGGCAACCTGACGAACCGAACCGAGTCCGCGACCAACACCATCTACACATACGACAGCGAAAACCGGCTCATCGGCGTCGCCACACCCGCCGACATCTGGACCTACACCTACGACGCCTTTGGCAATCGCATCGCCGCCGCGCACAACGGCCAGACCACACGCTACGTCATTGACCCGACCCGCCTCGGCAACGTGGCCGCCGAATACGACGGAGGCGGCAGCCTCATCGCTCGCTACGAACACGGCTTCGGCCTGCTCGCGCGCAGTGACGCCGCGGGCAGCCCGGCCTACTACACCTTCTCCGCCATCGGCCATACCACCGAACTGACCGACCCGTCAGGCGCGGTGGCCAACGCCTACGCCTACGACCCCTTCGGCCTCTCGCTCGCAAAGACCGAGACGATTCCGAACCCGTTCGAGTTCGTCGGCGAATTCGGCGTGATGAACGAGGGGAACGGGTTGGAGTTTATGCGGGCGAGATTCCACGTACCAAAGACTGGTCGCTTTTTGCAACCCGATCCTAACAATATCGGTGGGGGTCTGAATATGTATACGTACGCTCGGAACAATCCCTCGATGTACGTCGACGTTTTAGGCGCGAAACCAAAGCAGGAGCAATGGTGGGTACAAAAAGACCCTCCTTATCCTCTCGAACGGGAGACCACCGGCCGAAACGATCCGGTTTTGGATGTCATCAAAATCGGAAAAGGAATTTGGGATGTTTACGACATTATCAAAGATTGGAGAAAAATCTTTGAGCCATTTGATCCGATTGATTATTTAATAGATCCACCACCCCTAGCGGAGGAAGATTACACTTGGGATCCGAAACACAAGTTGTTCACAAATGGCGACGACATTCTACCGATCGATCCTTTCGACATTGATCCCATGTATCAGCACGACCGACAAAATTCCCAAATTTTCCGCTCGCGCGACCCAAACGACAAACTCGGGCCGTCGGGTTATGGTAGTGCGGCCTACCTCCCGGCGGACGGCACGTTGGCCTATCAAATCCGGTTCGAGAACCAGTCCAGCGCCACCGCCCCGGCCGAGCGCGTCACCGTCAGCGACTCCCTCGACCCGAACCTCGACCTGAGCACCTTCGAGTTGACCGAGATCGCCTTCGCCAACCAGGTCCTCGCCGTTCCCGCCGGCCTGAACCATTACGAGAAGCGCCTGGCCTTCACCGTCACCAACCAGACCCTCATCCCGCTCGGCGACGCGACCGCCTTCGCCCTCACCCCGCCGTCCACCAACGCCATCCTCGTCGAAGTGGACGCGAACCTCGACGTGCCCACGCGCCAACTGACCTTGACCCTCACCACCCTCGACCCGCTCACCGACTGGTATCCCGAAAACCCGCTCCTCGGCTTCCTCTACCCGAATGACGCCGCCGGTCGCGGCGACGGCAGCATCAGTTACCTTGTTCGCCCGCAAGCCAACCTTACCACCGGCGCAACCATTACGAACCGCGCCAGCATCGTGTTCGACTACAACGATCCAATCATCACGCCGCTGGTATTAAACACTATCGATTCCGGTGCTCCGAACAGCGCCGTCAGCGCACTGCCCGCTGAAGCCGGTCCGGTAATTCTCGTGCAATGGAGCGGCCAGGACGATTCATCGGGATCGGGGCTGGCCACTTTCGATGTGTACGCTACCGAGAACGGCACGAACGAATTCCGCTGGCTGGAGAACACGACAGCCACCAGCGCCTGGTTCCCCGGCGTCCTCGGCTCAACTTACGCCTTCTATAGCATTGCGCGGGACAATGTCGGCAACGCCGAAAGCCGGCCCGCAGCACTTGACGCGATCACGTTTGTGCCGACGAATGCTCCAGTCCTCAACCTCATCTCGAACCATTTCGCAAACGTCGGCGATGTGCTGGCAATCACAAACATGGTTACCGGCACACCGATAGGCTCGTACCTCTTCACCCTCGGCGCTCCGGCGCCCTTTGGGGCAGCCATCAATCGCACCAACGGCATTCTCCGCTGGACCCCGAACTGCGCCCAGGCGAGCCGCACACACTTAATCACGGTTTGGGTTACGGACACCGGCAATTCCTACCTCCGCGATGCAAAGACGTTTGAAGTCACGACTCGTGAATGCCTTGTGCCGCAACTCGGACGATTGGTGCTCCGCGCTGGCGACAGCGGACGCATCCCCGTCAACCTAATCTCCAGCGTCGCGTTGACCGGCCTAACCATGACCATTGAAGCGCCTCCCGACCGCGTCACGCTGTTAAGCCTCGAATCCATCGTGCCTGAGATTTGCGGCAGTTCTATCCTCGCGCTTTCGAATGATCTTCAACAACTCACCTTTACGACTTGCTCCAACCAATTCCTCACGGGCACCCAGCAAATCGCCTGGCTTTATTTCTCAACCGTGACTGCTCAGTCCTCTGCCTTCGTTAAGCTCGCTCTCGACAACATCGTCGGCCTCCAGCCGGACGGCACGGCCGCCCGCAACTTTGCCGCTCAATCCGGCCGCCTCGTCATCATCGCCCATGAACCCCTACTGGAATCCTCGCTCTCGCTCACCGGCCAGCGCAACCTCATCCTGTACGCGCCCCACGGCTCAACCAACATCATCGAATCCACCCTCAGTCTCGCGAATCCTATCGACTGGCAACCCGCTTGGGAGTGGACCATGACCAACCTCTTCCAATTCTTTGAGGATATCGGCGCCCACCAGCAAAGTATCTTCTACCGGACCAAGACGAAATAGTTGATCATTCGCCGTGTGTGAATGATTCGTTGAGTCCCAGTTCATTTAGGCCAGGAGCGCCCCGATTGCGGCGCTGACCCGCTCGGCGTCCAACACTTTCCTTTGTGATAGGGCCAGCAATTGGACGGAACGAACCACCGTGTCCATTTCCGTAGCTTTCTGTTTCACCCGAACGCGCGTCAATGAGCTACTGTAATTATGCCATGGTTGCAGACGCAGATCGAATTCGGTTTTATCGTTTATCTCCTCCGCGAGGATACTGATGTAGGCAGGCAGGTTCTTCTCGTCCCACTTTGTCTCAATCCCGATGTTCACTTTGAGGTTGTCTTCCACGGGCGGCGTGAATGGGCCAACATACTCTTCCGGGCGCAATCCGATGATCCACCGCAGTAGAGCAGCGGCATCCTTGCTCAGCCCATATTTCTGCTCGATGGGGATCTCAGTCGCTTGTTCCTGCAACCATTGTTTCACTCGCGACCAGGTCCATCCATCGCATGGCGAGCAAATGACCAGCCATGGACCGGATCCGTCCTCGAATTGCCACCGCAGGTCCAACCCTGGCATTAGTCTTACTGAATTGAAGAACTTTGAGGTGCCGTGGTCGATGAATCGCATGATATCCCAATCTGCGAAACACGCGGTAATTGTGCGCCGGTCCCGTATGTCGTAAATGCCAAGACGCTCATTATCTTTCGGGAACGTTTGGCATTGGATTTCCGCATATAGCCATTTCCTGAAACGCGTGACTTCATGATGGTTAACCTCCTTCGTCGAAAGCTTCAGAGGCGGATTTAATGGGCCGATGGCGTAATAACGGGGTGGGTTGTCCCAGAATGCAATTTTTAAAGGCTCACCCAAGCGGTCTCCTTCAATCACCAAAGTCGGCTCGGCCTTCACTTGGATTTCTCGGAAGAGTTCCTTGATATTATAGTAGCTACCACGCAGGCGGGCTTGACGTCCGACTCGGTTGCGGTCAATTGCCTCGCCAGTGTTCTTTGGACTGCGTGCCCATTGCCACAGCTTCAACGCATTATCACTCAGGCAATGCGGATTCGGCGACGCCGCAAAACCCCAAGCCTCCTCCCACGCGTTGTGCCACTCAAATCCCTCCTTCAATCTAATCTTGATGGAAAGGCGTGGCTGTTCCCGTTCGTACGTTTTGGTGATCTCGACGCTGAACGCGGCGTATTCCTTCCTTGTGTTCAGGAGCGCTTTCACAAGTGTGTTGCTTCTGAATGCATGAATTTCCGGCAGTTTCAACCATGAAGTAATGGATGCTTCGCCAACAGTTTCCCCAATGGCGTCACTCCAGAAGTTTATTGCGATAGCTTGACGCAGGAGGTCGAGAATCCTCTCTTGGATGAGGTGATCGAGGCTAAGTTGAGGTTCCGGCTGTGTTGCGCCTTCGTTTCCTTCCGTGCCCATGCGCAAATCATCACATTTGCGGTGCATTCGACAAGTGACTTTTAATTTACCTAGATGGCTATCCTGCTTCACCGTAAAGCGATGCAATCCCGACTTTCAATGCCCGCGCGAGGGCGCCGGCTTCGTAATCCATCACGTAACGGGTTTGATTCTCGATGCGGGAAATTGCAGAGCGGTCGAGAAC
>DATENK010000275.1:0-11421 GCA_035275085.1 Verrucomicrobiia bacterium
GACACGATTCCGGTTCCGGTGACTGCGGAGTTAATGGCCCGGGGCCAGGAGCGATTCAACATCTACTGCGCCGCTTGCCATGGCCAGGCGGGCGATGGCAAGGGCGTGCCGACGAAATTCGGCATGGCCGTAATCGCGGACCTGCACGACAACAAAACCCGGCGCGTGCCGCAGCAATCCGATGGTGAAATTTTCAACACGCTGAGTTACGGCAAGGGGCTGATGCAGGGCTATGCGCCGCAAATCCCGATTATGGACCGGTGGGCGATCATCGCGTATGTGCGCGCTTTGCAGCGCAGCAGGCTCGCGACACTCGAGGATGTGCCCGCGGAACTACGCGCCGACCTGAGTCGAGCAATGCAAGCCGCACCGTCGGGGACAGCAGCCGCGACGAACCAACCAGGAGCCGCGCCTGCTCAGCCTGCTCAACCGAAATGATTTATGGCGCCGCATTCTGACACTGCACCTTTCGAACGGCTCACAATGCCGGGCTGGGCGCGCAAGCTGCCCCTGATTTTATTGGTTGTTGGCGCCATCGTCTGCGTCATCGCCGGTTTGGTAAACGTCAAGCAGTTCGCCTACTCCTATCTGCTGGCGTTCATGTTCTTCCTGAGTATTTGCCTGGGATCGATGTTCCTGGTGTTGATCCATCATTTGTTCGATGCGAGTTGGTCGGTGACGGTGCGGCGAATCGCGGAGCATCTCATGTTTCTGCTGCCAGTGATGGGGCTTTTGTTCATTCCGATCGCGATATTTGCGCCAACCATTTACACGTGGCTGTCGGAAGCGATGCATCATCAAGTGCAGGCAGACCATGCCCTCGCGGCAAAGCAACCAATTTTCAGCATGGCTTGGTTTTACGGCATCGCAGTGGGCCTGTTCGCGATTTGGACCTGGCTTTCCTGGAACTTGCGGCGCTGGTCGCTGCGGCAGGACCAGACGGGCGAGGCGCTCTGCACTTACAAGCTGCGCAAATACTCCGCGGCCGGTATTTACATTTTTGCGTTCTCGCTCACGCTTGCGGCGATCATGTGGGTGAAATCGCTTGAGCACCAATGGTTCTCCACCATGTACGGCGTGTATTACTTTGCCGCCAGCGTGTGGGTGTCGATTGGAACCGTCTACGTCATCGCCATGCTCTTGCAGCGGACTGGGCCCTTGAGCCGCGTGGTGGGCGTTCGTCAATTCCATGACCTCGGCGTGCTGCTGTTGGCGTTCACGGTCTTCTACGCATATGTGGCCTTTTCGCAATATTTCCTCATCTGGAACGCCGCGATGCCCGAAGAGACCTTCTGGTACGTCCAACGCGAGAAAGGCACCTGGTGGGACATCGGCCTGCTGCTGATCTTCGGACATTTCGCGTTACCCTTTCTCACCCTGCTGCGGATCGACGCGAAATTGTGGCTCCCAGTCATGATCCCGCTCTGCGCATGGAACTGCCTCATGCATTACGCCGATATGTCCTTCAATATCATGCCCGTGCTGCACCCGGACAATTTTGTGGTGCATTGGGCCGACCTCGGCTGTGTGGCGTTTTTCGCAGGGGTGCTGTCGCTAGTGTTCCTGAAATACTATTTCAGCAACCCACCTTATCCATTGAAAGATCCGCGCCTCGCGGAGTCGCTGGGCTTGCATCATCACGCTGGCGAAACATCGATTGCCCCACGACAAGGTGAAGGGAGGCCCGCATGAACGGTGAATTGAGGCCTGCACGCGCCAGTTTGTTTACGTTTGTCATTGCAGCAATCGGCGCGCTTTTGATCGCGGGGGTGCTGGTCTGGATCATGGTACGCGTCACACGCCCGGAACCTATCAATGCCGGGCGCGCCGAGGAACGCCGCAAAGCGCTCGTCCAAACGCGCAACGACGAAGCGCAACTGCTGAACAATTACGATCGCATGGGCGCGGCGCCTGGTTTCGTCCGCATGAAGATCGACGATGCCATGAAGTTGACGGTGAAGGAATATCAGGATGCTGCTGCGGCGCGGAAGGAACTGATCGCCCGCGCGGACAAAGCCGGCACGCCGCCGCCGCAAGCCCCGGTGCCCCCGCCGCCGCCGAACAAGTACGAGTAAATGAATGCATCCGCACGAGCCATGGAGAATCCGGCGCCGGTTGCCACTGCCGAAGTGCGCTCCGCCTTCTCCCTGGCGGAGATCGATACGTCGTGTCGCGGGCCATTGCTGCTCTTGTTCGTCAGCGGCGCGATCTGGCTGCTGATCGGCAGCGTCCTCGGTTTTCTCGCGGCCATTAAATTTCACGCACCGGGTTTCCTCGCAGGCACCGCGTGGCTGACGCTCGGCAGGCTTCGACCAGCGGCAACGAATGCGCTCGTTTACGGCTTCGCTATCCAGACCTTTCTCGGTATCGCAACGTGGATTATCTGCCGGCTCGGCCGCATTCCGCTGCTTGGCAACCGTACGGCCAGCATCGGAGGCCTGATCTGGAATTTGGGAGTCACCGTCGGCGTGCTCGGAATTTTGGGCGGCGCGAGCACCGGCTTCGAATGGCTCGAAATGCCTCGGGGCGCTCCGCCCCTGCTGTTTGCCGGTTTCGCCATCATGGTCATTTGCGCCCTCGTTACTTTTCATTTTCGTCGCGAGGCGGATATGTATGTCAGCCATTGGTTTCTGCTCGCGGGACTGTTTTGGTTTGTTTGGATTTATTCCGCGTCGACGCTGCTGCTTCTCTATTACCCCGTGCGCGGAGTGATGCAGGCGGTCGTCGATGCGTGGTATGCCAGCAATCTGTCCAACCTCTTTTTTGGCGGTATAGGACTGGGCATCGTTTTTTACTTTCTTCCCAAGCTGCTTCAGCGTCCTTTGCGTACCAGCACCCTGGCGGCGTTCGCATTTTGGACGCTCATGCTTTTCGCTCCATGGAGCGGGTTGGTCAATTTGCTTGGCGGACCAATCCCAGCGTGGATGCTGAGCACCAGCGTCTTTGCCAATGCGATGCTGATTACTCCGTGGCTCGCGATTGCCATGATTCTTTCGAGCACCTCCTCGGGCGCGAGCGCGCAGGTTGTTGAACCCGAGGCGTTCCGTTTTCTTAAATTCGGCGCCAGGGCATACGTAATCGTAGCCGCCGGAAGTATTCTTCTCGGAGTGCCCATCATCGCGCGCGTGACCCATCTCACCTGGGCGGAGCAGGCACGAAATCTTTTCGGGCTGTATGGTTTTGTGGCCATGACTGCATTCGGCGCAATGAATTACATTGTTCCGCGACTGGTCGGCTTGAGTTGGCCGTCAGCAAAGGCTGCGAACATCCAGTTCTGGTCTTCAGCCGTTGGCAGCGTCTTGATCTGCGCGGCTTTGGGCGTCGGCGGGATCATTCAGGGTTTCAAAATGAACATCGGCGTCGCCGATTTTGTGTCGCTCGGAAAATTAAGCGCGCCGTTTCTTGGGTTGGCCACGACTGGTTTTCTGATGTTGATTGTCGGCCAGGCCGCGTTTCTGAAAAACTTGCTCACGCTGCTGCACGTGTGGGGCGCCCCGGCCCGGCGTGCAGTCATTGAAGGCGTGCGAGGAGTTACACGATGAACAATCCGCCCTTCATATTTCTGGGGATGTTAATCGCCTTCGTCGCGAGCTTTGGCGGACTCGTACTCGGGCCGCAAATGCAGATCGGACGCCAGCTCGCCGTGCCCGATAAATTCACCGGAACGCCCTACCCAAGCACCCCGCCGGGCCTCGCCGCGCAAGGCAAAGAAGTTTATCGCTCCCTCGGTTGTGTCGAATGCCACACCCGTCAGGTTCGTCCGGCATATTTCGCTAGCGACATCGCGCGTGGCGCCGGTAACCGGTTCACTGTAGCGCAGGATTACCTCAACGATTATCCCATCATGCTCGGGCATTTGCGCGCTGGACCGGACCTGACGAACATCGGGGCCCGGCAAACCAATGCGAACTGGCATCTGTACCACTTGTACAATCCCCAGAAAGTCATTACGGGCTCGCTCATGCCGAAATACCCCTTTCTTTTCAATATCAAACGAGGCGTCGAGCCAACAATGGAGAGCATTCATCATTTTGCAACGGACGATGCCCGCAATCTTGCGGCCTTTCTCGTGAGCCTGCAGGCAACCGCGCCTTTGCTCGAATCGCCCTTGCCCGCACCGGCGACCAACGCTCCCGCCGCCAGCGACACTAACGCGCCAGCGGCAGCAGCCACAAATGCGCCCGCAAAATGAAGACGACGCGCCAAATCACATTTCCAGAGCCACCCGAACCGCGGGCGGAGCGTGGCTTCATGCCCGTCGGGCTCATCGGCCTCCTGGCTGTGATCGCCTTCCTTGGCAATATGTATTTCATTTATCACGGGCTCGACATTGGCGGCAAAGGCGGCGCCTTTCCGAAGCTCGTGTACTTACCCTATCGATCGATGGCTGATTTAAAACCGCCCGGCGTAGATCCTGACCTGGGCCGGGCCGTTTATGCCAAGACTTGCCTGGCGTGTCACCAGGGAGGCGGCACCGGCACCCCCGGCATGTTTCCGCCGCTTGCCGGTTCCGAATGGGTCAATGCCGAAGGGCATCAGCGCATTATCCGGATTGTCCTTAACGGCTTAAGCGGGCCCATCGACGTCGCCGGCGCGCAGTTCAATAACGTGATGGTGCCTTGGCGCGATACCTTGAAAGACGACGAGATCGCCGCCGTCCTAAGTTTCGTCCGCTCGGAGTGGGGCAACAAGGGCGATCCGGTGCCGGTCGAAGAGGTCAAAGCTGTTCGCGACGCCACCAAAGACCGTGGCGGCCCTTGGACGGCCGACGAACTCAAGCAAGTCCCCGAGAAGGCGCAGTAGGCAGCCAATGCCAGCAGGAAACTGGGCGCAATTGGAGACGCGAGCGCGCCGCGAAGTCGATCGAGTCATCAGATCCCTGCCTAAACCTCTCCGAGAAAAGGCGCGCAAGCTGCCGGTCACGTATGAGCGCCAGCCGAACGACGCACTCGTAGCCGATGGAATCGAGGTGGATACTCTGGGATTGTTCGTTGGGCCGGCGTACGCGGAGGAAGGTCATGGTTCGCCTATGCCCTCGCAAATCATCCTCTATTTGGACAACATCTGGGACCAGGCTGACGAAGATATCCAATTCTTTGCCGAAGAAGTTCGCGCGACCTTTCTCCACGAGCTCGGCCATTATTTAGGCCTCGACGAAGAGGGCTTGTTCGATCGCGGCTTGGACTGAGATGTAACCTTCAAAAGGTTACATGTAACGTTTTTGTAACCTTTCTTTGTGAAAGTTGTCCAGGCTTTATCGTTAATGTAACGTTGTAACCCTTTTCCCGGAGGGCACCTACTTTCGCGATTCCGCCTTGATAAATTCGAACATGGCTTTGGCGTCTGGCGCGTCTTCAAGCGCGTGGCGGAATTCGGGTTTGTGAAGGAGTTTGGCGATCCGGGCGAGGGTGTGAAGGTGCTTCTGAAATTGCCCCTGCGGGACCAGGAAAAGCATCACCAACGAGACTGGCTTGTTATCGAGGGCGTCGAAGTTAATGCCTTTGCGAGAACGCCCAAAAGCGCCCGTGACCTCGTTGATCAGGTCGGTGGAGGCGTGTGGAATGCCAATGCCGAAACCAATCCCCGTGCTCATTGTCGTTTCGCGCTTCTTCACCACCGCGGTGATCGCTTCACGGTGCTCGGGCTTGATTTTCTGGCAGGAAACAAGATTGCCGATCAACTCGTCGATGGCCTCCCAGCGGTTGGTGGCTTGCAAGGACGGATTAATCTGTTCAGGACTTAAGATATCGCCCAAATCCATACTGGACTCGCGCAGTGCATTTCGCACGAAGTCATCGGATTAGCAAGAGCGAAGTCGGGATTCTTCGGCGTGGCAGCCACCTTCGCTTTACCTTGCCCGCACGCCGTGGATAAGCTCAGCCACCTTGCGCATATCATGGACGAACTGCTCCCGGGCTTCGTGGCGCTTTTCTTCGTCCGGCGCGCGCAAGATCGAAGAAGGATGCACCGTAGCCATCACAAAAGTTGCCAGTGTTGATGAGATCAACTCGCCGCGCCGCTGGCTTACCCGAAATTCCTTTCCAAGCAGCGCCTGCGCGGCGGTCGCTCCGAGACAGATGAGCACCTCCGGCTTGATAACCGCCAACTCGGCTTCGAGCCATGGCCGGCAGGCCGCGATCTCGCGGCTATTCGGCTTCTTATGAATGCGCCGCTTGCCGACCGGCTCCCACTTAAAATGTTTCACCACGTTGGTGACATACACTTCGTCGCGATCGATACCAACCTCTTCGAGGACTTTGTCGAGAAATTTTCCCGCCGGACCGACAAATGGCCGGCCCGCCAAATCTTCATCATTGCCCGGCTGCTCGCCGACAAAAATCACCTTCGCCTCAGCCGATCCTTCCCCGAACACCGTCTGCGTCCCTGTTTTCCATAACGGACAGGCTCTGCAACTTTTGGCCGTAACGCGCAAGCGTTGGATAGTGGGACGCACAGGAATTAGCGGCGCGGCGCTCAACATCTCCTCCGAACCCCGTATCATAGCGTCGTAACATCAAGCAGAGCAGTGAGGAATTCAACCGTCGTCCTCGTTGTGTGGGGTCAAGTACCCAACGGCCGGCGCTCAAATTCCGTTGCAAGCTACTTGTGGTTGCTCCAAACTCAGGGGCACAGTCGGTCTTCCTCGAGGGACAGCGGGCTGGGGCACAATTATGAAAGCGGAACGAGAAAAAAAGGCGGCTACTAAATCTGCGCGAGCGCCACGCGTTGCGCGCGAAAAGCCTAAATTCGACGTACCATCGATTCTGCTGGAGGGTGATGCGCCGCCTGCGTCGCCCGCGCCCAGCGGGCCAGGAGAGCGTTACGCGCGTCCTGCGGCTGCCCCTCAGAAGTCCGAGGCCCTGGCTCAGAAATCCGAGTTGCCCGAAGCCTACGGCACTGGGCGCCTGCTCCTTGCCGCGCGCGATCCCCATTGGCTTTATGCGCATTGGGACCTTACACGCGAACAACTCAAATCCTATAATGCCCGCTCCGCCGATGGTCACCTGGTAATCCGCATTTATAACGATGCGATCGGCGGCCAGCCTTGCAATGAGGTTCACGTGCACCCTGAGTCCGTGAATTGGTTCGTAAACGTCGCCACGGCCGGTGCGAAATACGTCGCAGAACTTGGGTTTTATGACACGAAGTCGAAATGGAACAGCATTTCGACTTCAGGCGGCACGATTACACCGCCGGATTCCCTTTCCGAAGACACTTCCGCCTGGTTCGCCACGTTGCCCACAGACCTCCAACTCGGCGAATTGTTGCGCGTGGTTAAGACCGCCGTCAGCGACAACATTCCATTGATGGAGGCTATCCAGCAACTGCGCGGCATGGGTTACAAGCAGCTTCCCGATCCGGAATCCGTTCGCGGTGGCAAATGGACGGCAGAACAGGAGCAGGCCCTTGCATCGCTCATCAATATGGATTCGATTCGCCGCGTTTGGATCGGCTCGATCGAAATCACCGAGCTCATCCGCCGCAAATGGCAGCAGGAACTTTTCTCCGCTGCGGCTGCCGAATTCTCCAAACCGTGGAGCGGCCAATTATTCGAGCTGCCCTCGAGCATTGGACTGAGCAGTGTGAGCAGCCCATTTGGCGGCCAGGACCGCCAGAAGAAATTCTGGTTTAACGTCAATGCGGAACTCATCATCTATGGCGCCACCGAAGCTGACGCGACGGTGCGAATCGGCGACCGCCAGATCAAGTTGCGGCCCGACGGCAGTTTCAGTTACCGCTTTGCGTTGCCAGACGGCAAGTTCGACTTGCCCGCGACGGCCACCTCCGCAGATGGGACCGACCAACGCGCCGCAGCCTTGACCTTCAGTCGCAAAACCGATTTCCGCGGCGATGTGCAACATCATCCGCAGGATCCAAATCTGCGGGTGCCATCCCCGCAAAACGTAAGCTGAACTGAAAGGTCGCTATGGCGGCGCGCGGTTATCTTGCTCTCGTCCTTCACGCGCATCTGCCGTTCGTGCGCCATCCGGAACACGAAAAATTTCTGGAGGAGAACTGGCTCTTCGAAGCGATCACCGAATGCTATTTGCCCTTGATCCAAATCATGGACGGATGGTTGCGCGATGGGATGGAAACGCGGCTGACCCTCACTTTGAGTCCCACTTTGTGTTCGATGCTTTTGGATCCCCTCCTGCAAGGCCGATATCAGAAACACCTGGATGGGCTGATCGAACTTTCCGAGCGCGAAATTCACCGCACCTACTGGGACAAGAATTATCAGCCGCTGGCCTGGGTTTATCATCATCGCTTCAATTCCCTGCGCGAAACCTACCGCGCCTACGGCCAAAATCTCGTCGGCGCCTTTCGCAAATTCCAGGAAGCAGGGCGCCTCGAAATCATCACCACTGCCGCGACCCACGCCGTGCTGCCATTGCTCGCTGAACATCCCGCCAGCATGCGCGCGCAAATACTCATCGCTCGCGACCATTACCGCGCCTGCTTCGGCTCAGACCCGCACGGCATCTGGCTGCCTGAATGCGCGTACATCCCAGAGATCGAGCCCTTCCTTCAGGAAGCGGGCATTCGTTGGTTCCTGTTGGACACGCATGGCGTCCTGCTCGGACGGCCGCGCCCGCGCTACGGGGTCTTCGCGCCCGTCTTCACGCCCAATGGGCTCGCCGCTTTCGGCCGCGACTTCGATTCTGCCACGCAAGTCTGGAGCAAACAGCAAGGTTACCCCGGTGATCCCCGTTATCGCGATTTCTATCGCGACATCGGTTTCGATCTGGATTTTGATTATATCAAACCGTACCTGCCCGATCCGCAGACGCGCACTTTCACCGGGATCAAATATCATGCGATTAGCGGAAAAGGCCCGGACAAAACCATTTACGACCGCCAGGCTGCGCTGCATGCCGCTGCCGATCATGCCGGGCACTTTCTCAGCGCGCGCATGACGCAGATCCAATCGCTCTCGAACATCATGGACCGGTGGCCCCTGCTGGTGTCGCCCTACGATGCCGAACTTTTCGGCCACTGGTGGTATGAAGGCCCGGAATTCCTGGATTATTTCGTGCGAAAAACCATCTACGATCAGGACGTTGTTCAACTCACCACGCCCTGGGAATTTCTCCGCCGCAACCCGACTCAACAGGTGGCCCGACCCAGTCCGTCAAGCTGGGGCGAGGAAGGGTATTGGAAGGTCTGGCTGAATGACAATAACCAATGGATTTATCCGCACCTCGATGTCGCCGCTGCCCGCATGGAAGAATTAGTCACCGAGGCAGCACGACGGGACTCCGTCGAACCATCTTTGACGGAACGCGCCCTCAAACAAGCCGGTCGCGAACTCCTCATCGCACAATCCAGCGACTGGCCTTTTATCATGCGCACGGGCACGAGCCCCGATTATGCGCGCCAACGCATCAAAGACCACATCCTCCGCTTCACTCAACTCTACGAACAACTCAAAGCTGGCCGAATCAACGAATCCCTCCTCACCTTTCTCGAATCGGCTGACAACCTCTTCCCCGATATTAATTACCGGTATTGGTCCGCGCCGCCCTGAGCCTCTGTGACAGGGAGATATTGAAGACCTGCATCATTTTCAATCCGACAGCCCGCGGCGATAAGGCCCGCCGGTTCCAAAAGCATTTGGACGGCTTGGCTGCCCGCGTAACTTTTAAGCCGACGCTTTCTGCAGGTGGCGCACGGCCCCTGGCCGCCGAAGCGGCGCGCGAGGGCTTCGAAACGATTGTGGCGGCCGGTGGTGACGGAACAGTCAACGAAGTCCTGAATGGGATTGGCGATGTGCCAGACGCTTTCTCGCGCGTGCGCCTTGCCGTTTTGCCCCTGGGCACCGTAAATGTTTTTGCGTATGAATTGGGAATTCCATCTAACCTGTCGGCTGCCTGCAAGGTTCTCGAATCAAAACGCGAACGTTTAGTCGATCTCCCGCAGATTGACTTTCTCCAGACCGGCGCCAGACGCCTGTTCACTCAGATGGCCGGATTCGGCTGGGACGCGCGGGCGGTGCAATTAGTCGACTGGCCCTTAAAGAAAAAGATCGGCCGCTTCGCATACGTTTGGGCCGCCCTTAAGGCAGCCACCGAGCGCATGCCGCAAATCACGGTCAGCGATGGGACGTCTTCGGTGACCGGGCCCTTCGTCATCGTCGGTAACGGTCGGTTTTATGCCGGGCGCTGGTCGCTTTGCCCCGAGGCAGCGTGGGACGATGGGCTGCTGGAAGTTACCGTATTTCCGCGCACGACGTGGGGCGCGCTTCTCCGAAGCGGTGCGGCAGTCATTGTTAATCGCCTCCGTTCGTTGGGCGGGGTGCAACTTCTGCGCGCACCTGTCCTTGAGTTTACGAGCCCTGATCCCGCGCCGATTCAGGCCGATGGCGAGTACGTTGGCACTACTCCAGCCCGCTGTTCGCTTCGGCCGCGAACCTTGCGCATCGTCGTGCCATGACTTAACCTCGCCGCTCATGAAAGCCTTACTGATAGCCGGCGCGCTGCTGTTTTCTGCGATTGCCATGGCCGCGCCGGAGTATCGCAACCCCGTGATCGCCGGCGATTACCCGGATCCGTCCGTGATCCGCGTCGGGGCGGACTACTGGGCGGTGACCACATCTTCGGAGTGGGGTCCGCAATTTCCGCTGCTGCTTTCAAAGGACCTCATCAACTGGCAGCAAGTCGGCAGCGTCTTCATGAAGCGCCCAGATTGGTCCGTAGCCAACTATTGGGCGCCGGAAATTTACGAGTACACCAACCACTATTTTGTTTATTACGTCGCGCGCAAAAAAGGTGGCCCGCTCGCCGTGGCCGTCGCAACGGCCGACAAACCGTCCGGACCGTATAAGGACCACGGTGTGCTTGTCGCGCAGGACGCCGGTTCAATCGATCCCGCGCCAGTCGAAGACGAAAAAGGCCAGCGTTGCCTGATTTGGAAGGAGGACGGCAACAGCCGCAAGCAGCCGACTATTCTGTGGATCCAGCGACTGAACGAGGATGGGACCAAACTAGTCGGCGAACCCAAAGAATTGATCCGCAACGACGCAAAATGGGAAGGCGCTGTTATTGAAGGGCCCTTCGTAGTGAAGCGGGCCGGATGGTTCTATCTGTTCTACTCGGGCAACGGCTGTTGCGGCGCGGGGTGCAATTACGCGCTGGGCGTCGCCCGTTCCAAATCGCTCCATGGGCCGTACGAGAAATCCTCGCGCAATCCTATCCTTGCGGGGAACGAGACTTGGAAATGCCCGGGTCATGGCAGCATCGTGATGACTCCACAGGGCTGCTGGTTCCTGATGTATCACGCCTATGCCGTCAAAGATTCAATTTTTACCGGCCGCCAGGCGCTGTTGGATGAAGTGACGTTCGGCTCCGATGGCTGGCCCGCAATTAACGAAGGCAAAGGCCCGAGCAGCGGCGGTGCCCTTTCGCCGTACGACACTGTCCA
>DATENK010000276.1:0-4191 GCA_035275085.1 Verrucomicrobiia bacterium
TTAGAAGCGCAATGCGGAGCATCTCCTTGTGCTCCTGCTCGTTATTCGTCTTCTGCTTCGTCTTCATGCTTCGTTCTGCGTTCGAAAAATGCCCGGCACGTCCGTGCATTTTTCATTGGATAATCAGTGGGTCACCGTTATCGGTGCCGAGCGAAGCTCCGACTGTTTGGGCTGGCGGTCCGCACTCCGTCTCTGCGAGCCGCAACCTTTACAGGCGCAAGAGAATCACTACCAGAACTCGGAACGGCGTCAATGCGAAAAGTGAAACAATCCTTTCGGCGCAAAAGCGGGCGCGGATCGACGACAACCACTTCCAAGCCGTCGTCTCAAGCTTAAATTACCGTTTGCCGGTAATTTGGTTCGGGGGGCTTATCCCGTCGCGGCCATTTGAATGACGTTCTCGGCCGGCGTCGGCGGCACGATCCCGAAATACTTTTGCGCTTCGTCCTTCGTGCAGCATTTCCGGTAATGGTCGAACAACTGCGAATCGTTGGCCGCGTGCCCCATCTGCGCAGCGGTCTTCAAAGAGTCCTCGTGCAAGTGGAAATGATAACTGCCGAACGAATGGCGCATCGAGTTTTGCGGCCACACGGCGAACCCGGCGAGCTTCGTCAGCTTCTGGAAACGGCGTTGAAAGTCGTTGCTGAACCGATTGGTGAATAGCAAACCATCGCGGGCCGGCTCTTTGGCTGTCGGGACGAGCGCTAACCATTGGAGCGCGCAACGCGGGATCGTCACATTCCGGATGCGGCGTTTCTTCGCAATCTTCTTGCTGATATGGACGTATGACTTCTCCGGCTGGAACTTCCCTTCTTTGTCCGGCTGCAGGTCCGTCCAATCTATACGCAAGTCCTGCCACATGAGCCCTTGCAATTCCGCGGTGCGAATGCCGCAAAACAGTCCGAGCACAACCACAGGGAGCAATCCGAGTTCCTCCTGCCTGTCCAGTGCCGTTTCGATCAACGTTTTCGCTTGGTCAATGGTGAGGATGTGGGGCTCTCGTTCATCATCGTTTCCGCCACAGAGTTCCTCGCGCTCTTGGTCCGTGAGGTCCGTGAGTGGATTGCGCGTGAGATAACGTTTCTGCTCCGAGTGTTTAAGAATCTCGGCCAGCACGTTCATATAGTTTGCATGGCTGCGCTGTGACAGTTTCAAGCCGTTAGCATCACGCATCCCACGTATCCATCCTTTGATGTCGTCGGCGCTGAGGGTCTTCATCAGATGGGCGCCGAGTTCGCGCTTTATTCTCCCGGCCCGGACTTCGAAGTCTCGACACGATCGTTCGCGAATGTTGCCCTTGTCGCGCCGGGCCTTTTTGCTGGTAACCATCTCGTCAACCACCTGCTCAATGGTTTTATCACCCCCAGGGGGACGAAGGCGCGGCAATGCGAACGCGACAGCTTCAACGAGCGTCAGGTCCGGCTTGCGCTTCTCTGTCCTGAAATACTTGTCGATCTCGTCAATGGCTGCGACGGCATCGCGCATGTGATCTTCGGACAATTCCACGAAGCGCGCGCCGAGAACGTTTGTGCCGGCGTGCTGTTTCTCCGCGAAGTCCTTGGCCTCGGCTTCGGTCGAGAACTGTTTGCGCAATCGGCCGTTCTGCGTCACGTCTGGCGGAACGACGACTTGCCACGAGTCGCCAAATGAAATAAAGCCACTGTCATCGCCTCTGTCGATAACGCGCCACTTCTTTGGAGCCTCGAACTTTTGTGGATCGCTCGTAGCGATAAAACGCGTTTCACCATCAGCCGTACGGATGCGCACACCCTTCTTCTTGTTGACGATTAGGCGTATGCGAATCCCGCTGCCCTTCGGGAATTCTCTCGATGCGTTTGCCATAGCGTGGGCGGTTATATGTCTACGTGCGGTTATGTGGCAAGAGAAAAGTCAGGAATCGGACAGGAATATTACTTTCTCTCTCGCTACTTTGTCATTTCGCTAAGCATTTGTATGGTGCCGGTGGCGGGACTTGAACCCGCACGCCCTTGCGGGCCCAGGATTTTAAGTCCTGTGCGTCTGCCATTTCGCCACACCGGCGGCTGGACGATGGTCCCAGAATGTACCGCGGGTTGGACGGATTACACGGAGAAAAATCGTTGCGCGGACAGTCGTCCTTTCAGATTGACGGCTCGCGGCGTTCCGTGCTATTCAGTCATATCCAGGATGATCGTGTCATGAAAACGCACGTCTCTTTATCGCTCTTCGGTCTTCTTATTGTCGCAGCTTTTATAGGTGCGAACGCGGCGGCGGATGACCTGACCTCGACCGTCACCATCTACGCCGTCGACCCACAAGCTGCCGAAGCTTTCACTAACACCGGCACTTTCACTGTGCGGCGCAGTGGTGGGACTAACTTTTCGCAACTCATCTTTTACACACTCAGTGGCACGGCTTCGAACGGCGTCGATTACGACCACCTTGGCGGCACCGTGCAAATGCCTGCCGGCGCGACGGCCGCCTCTTTCACTGTCAGGCCAATTGAGGATTCGCTCATCGAGGGGACCGAAACGGTCGTCGCGCGCATCGTTGCGTCCCCGCTCGATTGTGTCACCTGCGGCTATGACATCGGCGACCCCGCCGTCGCCGACATATTGATTTACGACAACGACACCGGTGACACGAACCATCCTCCGTTCATCCAGCTCAATTCGCCGCAGAACGGAGCTGTCTTCACGGCGCCGGCGACGATCGATCTGCACGCCTACGCCCAGGACACGGAGGATCGGTTTTTCGTCCGGGTGGAATTCTTCGCAGGCGCGAATAGTCTCGGTTTCGGCACCTTTGTGCCGACCACCTGCCCTGCTCCTTACTGCCCTTACTTCGCGCTTACATGGTCCAATGTGCCGCCGGGCCGATATACAATCACTGCACGAGCCACCGACAGCCTTGGGCTCGCGACGACCTCCGCGCCGACCCAAATCACGGTGGGCGATCCTCGCAGCGGCTTGTATGAAATCAACTCAGGCCGATATCACGCTTGCTGCGGTCTTGGGGGCGACCTCGGTTATGATTTGCCTTCCGACTCACAAAGCTTTGTGCGACTTGAGATCGATCAGAACAATAGCGCTACCATGACCTTCCTCGGCGCTGATGCCCAAACCATCTTCAGCATCGTCCCCTGCCCTATGGGACCGCCCATTCCCTTCAGTTTCAGTCACGGACTGGTTTTTCCTGATCGAATCGTTTTCCATGTCGATCCCGGCCCGCAGTCTTACTGGAATTACACCGTCAGTAATGCTCCGAACCAGTTGCGGCTCGACGGGATCCTTGGCCTTGTTCGCCCCGCTTGCGCGGACGCCCCTGACAAATTCAGCCACAGCAACGTCGTGGCCACCTTGCTCGCCTCTGCTCCTCAGATTGAAGGTGTCGAACGGCAAGGCGATCTGTTCCGATTCCGTTTCAGCGGTGAGGCGCCTTACGATTATTTCGTCGAGTACGCGAGCTCATTGGCAGCGCAGAATTGGCAATCCCTGACGAACTTTCGCGCGAAACTTGGAACGATCCTCGCTACCGTTACCGATCCGCTCAGCAATAACGCCGCGCGTTTTTATCGCATTCGCAAACAGCCTTGCTTCTGCCGGGAGCAGTAGAAATCAAATTACGGACGTGTTGTACACCGAATGTCCCTTGTCAGGACAGTTGTCCTCGCGGAAATGAGGAATTTCCCTGGCGGCACGACTCTTGCCTTAGCTCCTGTTCAGGTATGAAACGAGCCTTGCGCAGCACCGACACCACCATGTTCATCAAATCCGACGGCGGCGAAACCCAATGCATCGATAAGGCGCGCTCCTTTCTCAGCTATGACGATGCGGTCGCCTTCTGCAGAGGAAAACAGCTTAAGAATGTCGAACTCGTCGTGCATATGGACGATCAATCTGAACTCACCCTGGCGCTGCCTTCCAGCCGCTTGGCGGAAAACGATTGAGCGTTTTGCCCGTGCCATTCCCTTCTCGCGCAGACAGAACCGACCCAATTCCTGCGAATCCGGGTTAAACCGGGATGCCGACCTGCACGGTCACGCGTTGCCTGTTCCCACTTTCATCATGGAAGGACGACTTGTGCGAGTCCGCAATCGAGGGTCAAGTCCTGGTTTAAATTTGTCACTTAGGGGGGAGCGAAAGATCTGAGATGAGCGAGGAAGTGCGTTGGGCGGTCGCCGACTGGGATAACGCCGAGCTGAGCCGATCG
>DATENK010000277.1:0-12359 GCA_035275085.1 Verrucomicrobiia bacterium
CGCCAACCATTCGTGGGGCAGTGTTATTGGCTGGGATGATCAAGGCAACAATACAGGCAATACCGGCCTCTTTGGCTCCTACAACGGCACGGCGCGCGATTGGGACACTCTGGTTCGCGACACGGGCCTGATTGTTTGCAAATCGTCCGGCAATGATCGGAATGATTGCAACCCGGCGAATGCGAACGATTGCGATGGCATGCTTGGCGCGGACGGCCAACGCTACGATACCATTGGCACGCAGGGCAATTCGAAGAACATCATCACCGTCGGCGCGGTCAACGATAACGGCACCACAATCGCGGGCTTCAGCTCATCAGGGCCGGCTGACGACGGACGGATCAAACCTGATGTAGTCGCGAATGGTGTAGGACTGACCTCTACATGGGGGTTGGATATGACGCTCGGCGGCTGCCCCGGCGCGAATTACTGTTCCATCAGCGGCACGTCTATGTCCACGCCCGTGGTGTCAGGTATCTGCGCCTTGTTGGTGGAGCGATATCGCCAGGTTTACAGCGCCGCCAATCCCAGCCCGGACATCATCAAAGCTCTGCTGGTAAATAGTGCTACCGATCTCGGACGGCCGGGACCTGACTACCTGTTCGGCCACGGGCTGGTGAATGCGCTGGCGGCGGTCCAAATAATTGACGCAGGCCCGGTGAGAATCATCACGGGCACCGTCGATCAGGGCGACGTCGATGAATACCTGATCGCACTTCCCGGCGGTATGCCCTCGCTGCGAGTGACCCTGAACTGGATTGATCCAGCCGGCACTGCCAACAGCGGGAACAATGATATCGTCAACAATCTCGATGTAACCGTGATCGGACCGGACAATGTGACCCGATTTCCCTTCACCGGGCCGGGAACAGTCAACGTCACCCAAAACGCAACCGCCACAGGGCCAAACAACATCGACACAGTCGAACACGTTAACATTGCCAATCCGCAGCAGGGGTTTTGGCGCGTGCGCGTGAGAGGGACAGCCGTCCCCTCCGGTCCGCAGAATTATGCGCTAGTGGCAAACGCTTCGTTCTCACTGCCGGATCAGTCCGACATTCGCGTAAATGCCCCGCTGAATTTCGACACGGTCTGTGCAGGCGAACAGCAGTTGCGCACGTTGAGCATTTTCAACATTGGTGGTGCCGATTTGTTGGTGAGCAGCGTGACGGTGACCGCGGGAGGCGCTGATTTCTCTGTGCTTCCGAACCCAACCCAGCCATTCATCGTGCAACCCGGCGAGCACATTGATATGCGCGTGCGCTTTTCGCCCACGTCGCCAGGCGCGAAAGCGGGCATCGTGCGAATTGTGTCGAATGATGCCGATCAGGGCACGCTCGATCTTACTATGACAGGCACTGGCGGGACGACTATCATGACCACATTCCTGCCGAACGCTGGCGGCTTCGGCGAAGTCTGCATTGGAGACATTCGCGACCAGAACTTGATCATCAACAACGCCGGGAATTGCACGCTGAGCGTCGATGGCATCACTTCGACATCCAGCCAATTCATAGTCCCAGTGGTTGTGAATTACCCAATCATCATTCACCCCGGAGATTCGGTGGCAGTGCCGATTCGATTCCAGCCTGGCAGTCTCGGCCCAAAAACAGGGACGATCGTCGTGTCGACTACTGATGGCATCATCGCAAATCGCTTGATCCCGGTCAGCGGTCAAGTCCCGCCCGGTGACGTGCGCGTGACGGGCTCGACGGATTTTGGCGACGTCTGCGCAGGCGGCCCGACGGCCGAAAAAACGATCTCGATCTGCAACGTGGGCAAATGCAATTTGCTCGTAACCAGCGTGGCATTCAATCCAGCTTGCGGCGACTTCACCCTGATCAACAATCCATTCCCGGCGGTGGTCAGTCACGATTCCTGCGTCGACGTGGTGATTCGTTACACCCCGACCTCATGTGGTCCCAAGCAATGCCGCCTGGTGGTTCGTACGGATGACCCGGAAACGCCGGTGATTAATTTGACGGTAACTGCGAACACGCCTTGCGGTTCAATCGATGTGCCGCCGGACTTGGCATTCCCGCCAACGGTCATTTCAAGCTTTGGCCCATGTCGGTCAGTGTTACCCTTCCCGATTTCCAACACGGGCACTTGTCCGTTGTGGATTGCGAACATCACGATCGGTGGCGCGCAAGCCGCCGACTATTCATTCGTGGGTTTGCCTTCGTTTCCAATTATCCTTGAGCAAGGACATATCGTGGGAGAAGGCGATCTTGGCATCGCGTTCGCCCCTGCAGCCCTGGGGCGCGAACGTCACGCGACAATCACGGTAACATATATTGTCGATCCCGTGGCTGGCACAACCGCCAATGTCACGCGTGAATTCTGCGGTGAAGGTGTCCAAACCGGCGGGCGCGTGCTCGTGATGCAGGGGAACATTCCGCTCCCGAAAGTGGAAAAGATCCAGTTGCAGCGGATCAATGCCAACCGGAACAAAGATCCGCTGGATACACATGACGTAATTCAGGACGCCATTCTGGTGACGTCTGTGCCGGGAGCGCCCTGTGAAGTATTCCAATATCACCGCGAGTACGGCACAGTCAGCAATCCGATCCAGTTGTTGCCGGGCGCCTACCAGGTCACGGTGTCTGCTATCATCAACGGCAAACGCAAGAGCAAGACCGTCGGCTTTGATGTCGAGACCTGCACGTTCAATCCGCAAATCGTGATCAAATACTGATTGGAGGGGCGGTAGAAATCGGTTATACCGGTTGCGAACCCAGAGTGAGTCTCGCAACCGGTCTTTTTTGTTGTGAAGCATATGCGGCGTATCTTTATCCTGCTCGGGCTCGGCGCTGCATTGCCCCATGTCCTCGCGCAAAGCGCCCCGGATCTGCTTTGGGCGCGCAGAGCCGGCGGGAATGATTCGGATACAGGCCATTCTATCGCCATCGACCTCTCCGGAAATGTGTATGTGGCCGGCGCGTTTTACGCGATGAACGATTTTGGCGCGGTCAAGCTTACCAGTGCCGGCCTTTCAGACATTTTCATCGCCAAGTACGATCCGGACGGCAATTTCCTTTGGGCGCGTAGAGCGGGCGGTACCGGTTACGACGAAGCCCGAGGCATCGCGGTCGATGCGTCGGGCAATGCATACGTGACCGGCCTTTTTCAACTCACGGCTAACTTCGCTCCCACGAATCTTGTGAGCGCCGGCCAATCAGACGTTTTTCTCGCGAAGTACGATCCCGCCGGCAATCTGCAATGGGCCCGGAGAGCTGGAGGCAATGACTTCGAAGAAAGCCACGCCATCCGGATTGACAGCAGCACCAATATTTACATTGCCGGTTACTTTGATGCGAACGCGAACTTCGGAAGCTCTGCCCTGCATAACAACAGCGGATCGAGTGATATTTTCATCGCGAAAGCCGATCCCAATGGAAATTTTCTCTGGGCGCGACAGGCGGGTGGTAATGGCGAGGATATCGGCGATGCGATCGCGCTCGATGCAGCGGCCAATGTTTACGTGACCGGTTATTTTGAAACCAACGCGGTCTTTGAAACCACAACGTTGGTCGCGGCCGGCACCACCGGACTCCGCGATATGTTCCTCGCCAGTTACACATCCGCCGGCAACTTCCGGTGGGTGCGGCAGGCGGGCGGGGTCGGGGAAGATGCCGGCAGCGCTGTTGCCGCCGATGATCAGGGCAATGTCTATGTCACCGGCAGCTTCACGACTCCGGCCACCTTCACTTCCACTAATCTCACGGGAAGCGGCGTCGATATGTTTCTCGCCAAATACAGCAGCACCGGGGCATTCGCCTGGGCGCGGCGTGCGGGCGGAAATAACGCCATTTACGGTGATGGCGGCGAAGGTGTCGCCCTCGATGGCGCGCGCAACGTTTACGTCACCGGCTTCTTTTCGGGTACGGCCAATTTTGGCACCACCAATCTCGCCACCACCGGCCTGGACGATATATTCCTCGCCAAGTACAATCCCGCGGGCACACTTCAGTGGGCGCGCAAGCTGGGGGGCACTGATCTCGACGTCGCTTATGCCATGGCAATAGACGCTGCGACCAACATTTGCCTTTCGGGATCGTTTTATGCCACCGCCACTTTTGGCAGCACAACCTTCACCAGTTTCGGTTTGGATGATTCAATCGTCGTTAGGTTCGGAACCGCTCCGCGCCCGTACCTTGCCGCGGCAAAATCCGGAACCAACATCAATCTGTCCTGGCCGAACTGGGCAACTAATTTCTGGCTCGAATCGGCCGACCAGATTTCAAATGCCATGAACTGGGTGCAAATACCCGTCGCGACCAACGCCATCAAGTTGCCGATCCCGGGACGCCAAAAGTTCTTCCGTCTCAGAAAACCCTAGAATTAACGCCTCCCCTAACGACCGCTTAACGGGCTCCTAACGACCTGGAAAGATGCGTTTCAACCAACGTTCATGCGTGTCCTAACGACCCTAACGACCTGTACCCCCCCCTTGCGGGGTGACCGCCAGCTATAGTGGCTCTCCGTTATCCTTGTAACCGACGGGAGGTTCTGTGCGGTAAGTGTCTATCCAGTGCGCCAGGTCACCGGCGCTGGTAAGTTCACCTTTGAGGATGCTGAGCACGAGATGGTAAGTGAGGATGGTATCGAATTTCTTATCGTAGATCGCACTCTGGTTCGGTGCGGGAGCTTTGATGATGAATGGAACGCGGTGATCGGTTTTTCCATCATAGTGCGCGGACTCGCGCCACCAATGGTCGGAGCTGACAATGAGCCACGAGTTTGTCCACGCCCCGGTCTGTTCCAGGGTGCGGCGAAGGTCCGCGAATAGTTTGTCCGTCAAAACCAGGTTCTCAAGGTATTCGCGATCGTGCGAATATTTCCAAAACGTGAACTGCCCGCGCTTGGCATCGTAAATCCCCGGATAATGCGGACCCGGCAGATGCAGCATCGTGAAGGCGGCTGGGGAAGGAGAAGAAAGTGTATCCAACGCAGCCTTCTGGCAGGCCAATACGTTCTGGGTGTGCATGCGGCGCTGCTGGAACTGCGGAGAGACCGAGCAAAGCTGATTCACCGCCGCCTCCCGTACGGTAAGCCCACGGTCCAGTTCAACCACCGCGTAGGGGTACCAATCGCAGTGGTCAAGTTGATTGCCCATGATCCGACAGTAAGGATGAAACCATCCAACCAATGCCGTGGAAAAACCCAGGCTCCGTGCGCGGGAAAAAACCGTTTCCACCTGACTCCAGCGAGTGGCGCCATTGAAGGCGAGGTCGTTTGCTGAGAATGGCCGTGCGCCGCGCACTTGCCGCCCGATCGTCAATGCTGGCAATGAATAAAGTGTTGAGCCGCCGGGCGGAAAGGCGTTGGTTGCGTGAAAACTCTCGTTGTAAAACCGCGTAAGCTCCGGCAGGGGAACACTCGGCGGAGGTGCCTCGAAAGCGATTCGCTGGTCCAATTCGTCCAGCAGCAACCACACGACTCGCGGAGAAGTCCGGGCCGCCACGGTCGCTGGTGGTCCGGCATTCTGCGGTACTGGCAGGGGATGGATCAGGCGCCAGCCGATGGTTGCAGTCGTAAACAACACCATCGGCGACAAAATCAAGTAGATGACCATCACGAGCTTAGGCACGTGGCGATGAAACCAAAGGACGGCCAGCACGATCACGCCTGCGCCGATCAACATCAGCGGGTGCTTCATGAGCGTCACGAATTGGGTTATGCCCAAATTCCAATAGTGCATTCGCACGAAGTTCAATGGAATAACAGCCATGAGGCAGATCACCAGCCTGCCAACCGTGAACAGAGCGGGCCGATTGATTCGGCGCACGAACCTCCCGATCAACCACAAGGCCGTGCCGAATGCAAAAATGTTCAGGAACAACGCCGTGAGCGATGCCCGGTTCACAGGCACCCGATTAAAATAACCGAAGTCACGGCCAAAGAGCTGTCCGTGTGCAGCCTCAAGCAGTGACAGGTGCGCGATGGACAACGCCAGCGCCGCATCTCCCCAGCGCGAGCTTTCGTTGGACACAGTGCGCTTGTCAGAAACCTCGTCTAACTCGTTTTGCGCTGCAGAGGATGACGCACTCACTTTTTCTTCAAAAGATACAGCCGGCGTCCGCTCCCCGGCACTTCAGCGTACCGAACGATGTCGAATCGACGTTGACATGCTTCTTCGAAGACCTGCCGATTGTATCCGGCGAACAACGCGTCGCGTCCCCGGAGCAAACGTTGGAACATCGGATCATCAAGCGGCACAAACTCAATCAGCAAAAGCGATTTCGTTAGCTGCGCGGCCAGATCGAAAATCTCGCACAAGGGCACGCGTTCGGTTACCTGAAGGTGATGCACCAGCGCGAGCATCAGAACCGCATCGAAGTGTCCGCGCGCTCGATCCAGAAACGATGCGGATTCGCCGTTGCGCCAACCGAGGGCGGGCGTCGGTCGTGCGATATCCACCACCAACGAAAGGACGTTTGACTTTTCGTCGCGCGCGCGCATGAAACCTTCGGAAGCGCAACTCGGATCGGTATCGATCGCGATAACCTCCGCGCCTGCGGTCGCCGCGATCCGGCTGAAATGCCCGGTGTTTGCGCCAACATCGAGAACTTTGGCCGGCTTGAACTCCCGAAATGCGTCACGCACGAACGTTTCCTTGGCCGCGAATCCTTGCGCGTCGTAGCTGTGAGTTACCATGTAGCCAGCCCATCCGGCGTGCCTGGCTGAGGTTGGTTTTAGCGAACTCAAGGTCGAGCGCAAACGTTTGAACAAGGATTCGAGGATGAACAGCGCTTTCTCATCATCACCGCTCGCGCGCACGCTTGCGCTCCCACTTTGCTTTCCGAGCAACGTCGGCAGCGTAATTAAACCAAGAAAAGGCGGCCGGATTTTTTGAAAAAGCGTGCACTTCCGGTAAAGCTCCTGAGGTTCGAGCCCATCGCGATGCGTGATAAAAATTTCCGCCGGCGAGGTGCCCCAACTTTTGTTGGAGAGCAGCGGCAAAAGAAATGTGCGCACAAATTGCGCGTACGGCTTCCAGATAGTCTCGCCCGCAACGCGCGGCTCAAACGACAGCAAATCCACAAACACCGGCTTCGTCCCGCGGAACAAAATGTTCGCCGGTGTCGCGTCCTTCAGGTTGTAGCCGGACTTGAGCGCGCTTACCGCCAGGTCCAACGTCAGTTCCGCAGCCGCGTAAAGCATTGCCGGACTCCATTCGCAGGGGAAGCTCGGGAACGAGATTCGCTCGTGCTCGAATACGGCGCCGACGGCGCGCCCACCAATCGCTTCGCTGAATTCACGCTGTTCCAGCAGTTGCGCCACGTCGGGCTTGCCGAGCAGCCGCGTGCCCACGAGTGCCGCGTCCGCCGCGAACGTCCGCGCACAATCCGAATTTAGAAAAGCTTCGATGTGGGCTACGTGGCCCGGGGCAATAACGCGCAGAAAGCGCCCATCTACCGCGACGGAAAAACCGGCTGGATCACGAAAGGATGTGGTAGCGGGCATGGGGCCGAGTGCTGATGAAGATCATAATTACTCGAATTAGTCTTTCCCCAGGAGTCTCCTTCCGAGTTTACCCACAAAGACCCGAAATTTTTTCAGATAGAACAACGTCCCCACCATAGCAGCCACGATCATCTGCCAGACCAACAGCCCCGAGCCGGGATCTACGTACAACAGAACGCTCATAGGCATAACGACCGCATGATCAGGCTAACAGTTTTATAAATCCATGCCGCTCCTGTCAACCTGGAACCAAGGCGTTTTTATTAGAACAATCTGTCGTGGCGGGGAACGGCGGAACAAAAAGATTGGATAGGCTAAGCACCTGATATGAGTTGGTGGGTCGCTCTCCTCCGTGGCGCTAGATACAGGTGGACTTAGCTTATCCATGTTATGAAACGGAATGTAGGAGGTTGGGATCGAGGCATACGATGCATTGCAGGTGGCGCAGCGCTGGGAGTTGCGCTGATGGGTCGGCGGCGCACATGGGGCAAAGCGGCTCTGGTGTTGGCGGGGACTGAACTATTGAGCGCTGCAACCGGGTATTGCCCGGTGAACCAGGCGCTTGGAATCGACACCAGGCGCGAAGGCCGGCCTAAAGGAATTGCGTTACCCAAGGATGCAGTCATGCGTGGAACAATGGTTAACGGGGCGCATGAAGTAACATCGGAGACAGCGTATCAGCGACTCGCGATCGTAAACGTTGTTTTTTGGGGGCGAGCGGACCACTGGGTTTTGATCGACGCCGGCGTTAAGGGAAGCGCGGGACGCATTCGAAACACAGCCGAAGCGCGGTTTGGAGCCGGCGCAAAACCGGCGGCGATCGTTTTGACGCACGGACATTTCGATCACGTGGGCGCGCTGCAAGAGTTGGCCGAGACCTGGGATGTCCCCATATATGCGCACGCGAAGGAGCTGCCATACTTAAGTGGCCGATCACAGTATCCAGAGCCTGACCCTTCCGTCGGCGGTGGGATGATGGCGCGGCTGGCCGGCCTGTATCCGGGAGGCCCGATCGATGTTTCACGATGGCTGAAGCCGTTGCCGAGTGGGGGAAGCGTTCCCGAGATGTCAGGCTGGCAATGGATTTTCACTCCGGGTCACACACCGGGGCATGTTTCGTTGTGGCACGAGGCTGATCGCATGTTGATCGCAGGGGATGCCATCGTGACCACTCGCCAGGAATCTGCCTATTCCGTGACGCTGCAATTACCTGAACTTAATGGACCGCCGAAATATTACACGCCGGACTGGGACGCGGCAGCGGACTCGGTCCGACGCCTGGCAGCGCTTCAGCCCAGGACGATTGTGAGTGGTCACGGTCCGGCAATTGCCGGAATGAAAGCGCGCCGCGCCCTCAACCGTCTCGCGTATGATTTCGAGGCGCTAGCTGTTCCAGAGCATGGCCGATACGTGGATCAGCGGTAATGACATCGCCGTTGGATGGGCGTTATTGTCTCGAACTTCCTCCCGAAACAGCGACAAATGTTTTGTTCATATTGAGCAGTGGATTAGAGGGACTTTAAGAATTCCACCAGGTCGGTTTTCTGGCCTTCTGTGAGGCCAAGGGCGAAGATGTTGTTGTAGTGGTTTACGACGTCCAGGAGGGTTGGAAATCGACCATCGTGGTAGAAGCCGCCCTTCTGATGGGTCCACAGGCCCTTGAGTGGCGAGGTCCGGTAACGATGGTCGGGGCTCCGATCGGCTTGGAAGGAATCGATACCGATTTCGGCGGGGAGATGCAGGTTCCAGCCGGGCTCAGTGAAGATAGGCGGAACATGGCAAATTGCGCAGGCAGCCCTGGAGTTAAAGAGAGTTTCTCCGCGCCGTGCAGCGGCAGCATCGAAGCTACCGCGCGGGGGCTTGGGTGCGCGAAGCGCCAACTGGTATAAGTGAAGGGAGGCGAGGTTTGAGGTGACGAGATCGGGGTGGTTTCGGACATTGGCAAAGCCGGCGCGGGCGGCGATCGGGAACTGATCGGCGTTGTTGAGGCGAGGATCATAGAAGGTGCCTTTTCCGTGCATCTCAAGGTTGGCGACAAAAGCATTCCAATGCGTGACCGAGCCCCACCCGGTCCAGGTGTGCAGGTTGACACCGGCAAGCCCGAAAGCTGGAGGCAGCAGTGTCGCGGCCGACCGGCCGTCGGGCTGGAAGGCTTTGCCATCGAGGATAAGTTCGGCATCGAACTTACCTGGACCCCATGAGAGGAGCACCTCGCGCACAACGTCCTGGCTGGTGCCGAGCAAGTCTGCGAAGGGCTGGAGATTTGGCGCCGCGGCGACGATGGCGCCGACGTTGAGGTCGCGGTTCGCCCACCCATCGAGGCGGTCGCCGATACCCTGGGCGAAGGAGTTATTGACGGTGGAATGGCAGAGGGCGCAAGTGATGCCGATAGAGCGCAGAGTGTTGTTGGTGAAGAAGCCTTTGACGCCGACGACGGCGTTCAGCTTGAGGAGCGCGACGGTGACTGCGGGATCGTTCAAGTTCAGCTGTTGTTGGCGGAGTTGTTGACGAATGCGCTGGGGCAGTGCGTCGACATCAACTTTGAGACCGAGTTCAAGCGCGGCGGCGGGGCTTACGCCGTCACCGACGCCGCCGTTGGCCTGGCCAGCGATGGCTTCGTGGAGCCGCAGTGCGCCGCCCCAGAATTCTTCATCTCCGAAAGTGTTGAAGCGAAAGGTATGACGGCCCGCGGCAATTTGTTTAACGGCGTCTTTGGCTACTGGGTCTGAGAGCGCCGGGGGAACATTGGCAGAAGGAGTTGGCTGGGATCTACGCAACGCTGGATTGAGCAATGGATTTTGCGAAGGGCTGGCGGTCCAACAAGTGGGCACGAGCGCGATTGAAAATGTAAATATTGTAAGTATCAATTTTAACGGACCACTGGTTTTCATAAGTGCGGCTTTTACGTCGGCTGCAATACTGGCGAGCTTCGGGCTATTGTGAATGGGGTAATCGCCGTATGACTACGGTGAGCATCGATGTCCGAGACTAGTTGCAGAAGCTAAAACTGCGACCCTGTCAGGCAAAAGAGTGGCCCTGGGTTTTAAGGCCCCGTCCGCTCGCCGCTGCGGGCCGGGCTCTCGCAGACGAGCCCGGCCCGACCCATACTCACTGCTATCTTCGCGAACTAGAAACCGCAGGTACCAGGGTTGGCGGCATCCAGGCGGGGCGACGTGCCGGGCGGAACGTCGAAGTAAGTGACCCAGATTTCGACGTTGTCCGTTGGGCTCAAGTTACGCCCCATATGCCCATGGCCCTGGCCTTTATCGACGAAGGCCTGGCCAGCCAGATAAATGTGCGGCGTGCAAGTTGGATCTTCCGAATCAAAAAGCGCCAGCGCGCCGGCTTTGATCATGGCGACGGCCGGACCAGGGTGACTGTGCCAGCCAGTGCTCCCGCCAGGGCCGATTATGATCTGTTGCATGACCGTGTCCTGCACCTGAGGGGCATGGATGACCTCCTGACTGCCGTCGTCGATCTTGAACTTGATGTCCGTCGGTTGGAGGAAACTCGCCCTGGCCACGACCGTCGAACTCACGACGTTGGATCCGGGGGTCGCCATGGCCGTACGGACCACCGCCGTGACGAGCGCGGCCACTGCAACGCTGGTGAGTACGATCGTCGTCTTTCCTCTTCCGTTGGGAAGAGGCACAAGACCGCATGCCGATGTGAGGTTCTTAATGATTTTCATATATTTATTTTGTTTAGTTGTTTTTGTGATTGTTCGTCTGTCATAGGTCAGGGCGTTTTCCGCCGCCCAATCACGCCAGAGATTTCGAAGTATTTTCAGGAGAGCGGACGCGGGAAAACGGTGCGTTGATTTGAGCGTTTGTCTGATAAACCGCAGGGGCAAGGCCCGGGCGAAGACGGGAAGCAGTTCTTTCGCTTTCGGCGTATTTCGAGACAAATAGTTTACGGCTGGACGATGCGGTAGAAACCGAAGCCAGGCTGCGGAAGTGTGTCAAGGTATTCGAAGAGGCCGGACGCAGGAGCGGTCTGGGTGTTGATGGTGCTCCAGGGGCCGGTGATGGCAGGAGCGCGTTCGATGTTGCAACTGCGGCCGGGGAGACCGGTGACACGGAGGTGGACACCGGTGGGAACGAGGTCGATGGAAACCGCGGGCACATCGCGTAAAACGACGGTCGCGTACTCGTCGGAGGATGTACCACTAACGACAATCATTCCGTTCGGTCCGAGGGCGAGGCAAGGCGACGGGCCACCTGACCACGGCCTGTTGAACCGTTTCTCCCAGAGCGTCGCCCCGTCCGCGGCCGCATACTTGGCCGTGTAGTAGTCGCCTCCCACGTGACTGAAGGCGATGGGGGGACCGTCGACATAGCCTGTGACCAACACGTTACCACTCGCGTCCACCGCCAGCATGGTAGCTGAGTCGGTCAGGTTCGCCGGTCCGTTGTAGAGTTTCTCCCATAGCAGTGTACCATCTGCCGCCGCATACTTAGCCGTGTAATAGTGCCCATCTACTATGTTGGGATCGGGGCCACCCGTACGTCCTGTTACGATCACGTTGCCGCTGCCATCCACCGCCACGGCGCTGGCGTGGTCGTAACCATTCGCAGGGCCGTTGTAGTGTTGCTCCCAGAGGAGTGCGCCGTCCGCCGCGGCATATTTGGCCGTGTAGTAATCGAAGTTATCGTTCCAGGAAGTCCCCGTCACGATCACGTTGCCGCTGGCGTCGACTGCTATTGCTGCGCCGAAGTAGTAGTAGTTGGTCCACAGCGGCGCGCCCGCGCCCGAACAGGCAATCGTTGCGGAAGACTCCATCACAAAAACGTTACCAATGCCGTCCACTGCCATTGCGATGCCAGAGGCGCCGTTGGTCCAGAGCGGCACCCCCCCGCTCGAATACTTGATCGTCGAACTCCCCGTTA
>DATENK010000278.1:0-3733 GCA_035275085.1 Verrucomicrobiia bacterium
CGAATTCGACGTCCTGAGTAGCGTAGATGAGATCAAACCCGGCCACCCAGCAGATGATGCCGGCACCCAGGATTAACGGAGGGAGCGTCAGGCGCCCGGTTACTGCAATCCACGCGCCGGCGGGCGCCACGGCAAGCGCCAGGCCGAGGAAAAAATGGGTCGCGTCAGTAAAACGTTTGGTCAGCGAATAGAAGAAGATGATGACCAGGGCGAGCGGCGCGAGGAGCGCTGTGGTGCGGTTAATCGCAGCGCTCGCTCCGACAAACGTGACGGCTGTGATCACCAGCAGCAACGTTGCCTTGCCCTTGTCTACCAGCCGGTGTCGGCCAGCGGTCCGTGGGTTCCGTTTATCGATCTGCCAGTCGACCACGCGGTTAAACAGCATCGCCGCCGTTCGGGCCAGCACCATGCAAAGTAGAACTAAGAGAAAGACCCTCCAGTCGGGACGGCCGCCAGCGGCGACCAATAAGGCGCCGAACGCAAATGGCAGCGCGAAAATCGTGTGGGAGAAACGGATAAACTGAAGAAATCGTTTCACGCCGCCTTGTTGCTTCGGGGCCGGTGGTTCGAAGTCCATGAGCTGGCGTCTACGATTTCCCGCTCAAAAGCTGTTCGAAACGCGAGCGACCAGCCCGGACAATGGGCGTGCCGTGCGCGAAGAGTATTCTTTCGAATTGATACGCCAGGAGTTTCGCAAGAGAGCGCTGCATTAGTTTAATGTCTCTGCAATACTTTGCGGGCAGAAACGTAAATCCATACGGCTCGAAGTTGATGAGGGCGTCCCCCACCACGAGAGTTCCACCGTTTTCAGCGTGTATGAGCGCTATCTCGCCCGTCGGCGCCCCCTCCAGGTGGATTGCAGTCAAATCCGGGACAATCTCTGACTTATCGATCACCGGAACGAGATGGGGCAGGCAGAGTGCATCTGCAACCGCCCCGTGCGCAAAGACCGGCGGGTGAAAGAGGTCGACAAAGTGCGCGGTCGCCCTCTCATGGTTTTCATTGGACACCACGATCCCCGCAACCTTCACCCGAGAGGTCAGGTCCCGGAGGGCCGTCCGCTCGAGACGAATGGGGTCGATTAAGACGAGCCCGACTGGCGTACCGACGGCCGAAGACCAAAGGTCCGCCTTCACGGCAGGGTCGAAAGTTTGCCACACGGAAATGCCGTCGGCGACGGGGATGATGTCGGTGGCTAGAACCATTGCGCAGAGGAACATGGGCATGAGTGGCTTGGGGCTCAAGCCTATGGAGCCGGGAGGGTGGCACCATAGATGCTATGCTGAATATAATTACCATAACATGATAACCTTCTCCTACCAAGCCCGTGATATGTCCGGAAAGATCGTTTCCGGAATTCAGGATGCCCTCAACGAAGATAACGCGGTCACCAGCCTGATGAGCCGCGGGTTGATGGTCCTCTCTCTGCAACAGAAGGCCGCCGCGAATAAAACGCGCAAGAAGACCTGGACAGTCAAAGAAACTGACCTCGTTTTGTTTACCCGCCAGCTGTCGACCATGATCGAGGCCGGTATTTCGCTCGTCCAGGCGCTGACTGCGCTCTATGACCAGTGCGATCCGAAACGCCAGAAGAGCCTTCGCCACATTATTAGCGACGTGACGACTCGGGTCCAAGGCGGCGAAACTTTCCACGAATCAATTGCAAAACATCCCCGGGTCTTTGACCGACTGTTTGTCAGCATGGTCAAAGCTGGCGAACACGGCGGTTTGCTCGCCGAAATTCTGGACCGTCTGGCGGGCTTCCTCGAAGCGAGCGCGCGGTTAAGAAAGAAAATTAAGTCCGCGATGACTTACCCGGTCATCGTCATTTGCATCGCGATGGCGATCACCACGTTCCTGATCGTGAAAGTGGTTCCGATCTTTGGCGAAATTTTCCAGGACTTCGGTTCAAAGCTTCCCGCCCCGACCCAATTCCTCATCGACGTCAGCGATTTTATGCGTGGGGAATGGTATTTCCTTCTGCTCGGTATCGGCGGAATTTTCTTTGGGATCCGTACTTTCATTCGGTCGACTCGCGGAAAACAGATCTGGGATCGTTGGAAACTGAAGCTGCCGGTGTTCGGGCCTCTCGTTCACAAAATCTGTATGTCGCGTTTTGCCCGGACGTTCGCCCAGCTCATCCGCAGCGGCGTGCCCATCCTCGAAGTCCTGGACATCGTGGGCGGCGCTTCTGGAAACCATGTCGTAGAGACCAGCATTAAGGGGGTCAGCGCCGACGTCGAAAAAGGGGATAATCTTTCGGTAGCCCTGTCGAAAAAACCAATTTTCCCTCCGATGATGTTGCGGATGGTGGCGGCGGGCGAGGCGACCGGCAAGATCGACACCATGCTCGAAAAAATGGCCGACTTCTGGGACGAAGAAATCGAAGCGATGTTGGACGCCCTGACCTCGCTGATCGAACCGATGCTCATTGTCTTTCTCGGTGTGATCGTAGGCGGCATCGTCATCGCCATGTTCTTGCCGATCTTCAAGCTCAACGAAGTGGTTTCGCAGAGCAAAAACTAGGTTTCGCAGAGCAAGCTAAGGAGAAGCCTCGCTCATGTGTGGGAGGAGTGGGATCGAAAGGTCCCACTCCTTTCGCGTTTCAAGCTGTCAGTCGCAGGCTCAACTTGCGTGTCCCGCTGCCTGCTCGACCTTCGCGTACATCTCGCGATAGATTCGTTCAATCGCGGCCGTTGGATCCTCCAGCATCATGTTTTCTTTGATGACGCTGGCGTAGATCGCGAATGAGAACGGCGAAACGACTGGCAGCTCGAGAAGTTTCCATTCGAATTCGTGAACCTGATCGAGGAATTCATAGGCAGCATCGGCATCGAGAAAGGTGTGAGTGGCCTGGCGATAGGCCTCGATCAGTAATGGGTGATCTGATTCATGCCTTTCCAGGACTCGAAACAACACCTCGGCGCTCCAGTTTAATTGCTTCGGTTTACGTCTCTTCCCCGGCAAATTCCGAGGCACCATCAGGCCTGTTTGAGCCACGCCCCGGAATTGCCACTTTACTAATTCGGATCCGCGGAGGGCCACCGCGAGATCGCGCTCGGCATCAGCACGGTGAAAACATTGCCGGAGTTCAGCGAGCGGCAGTTCCTGGAACGTGCGCAAAGTCAGAAGGAAACCGTAATCGTCGATTGTGGCGAGGGCGTTGCCGCCAATACGATTTTTCACGCGCCAGGCGATGACGCGCGAAAGGGCATCGTTAGCGCTGCGCCCGATCAAGGAGTGAAAAAAATAATGGGAGTGGGCGCCTTCGCGGTAAAGCTCGATCAGCATCTTCCGTCCTACCGGAATGTCGGAGATGCTGAGCTGCGCCCGAAACAACTCGACGATCGCCTGGGCGTTCGCGGTGGAAATATTGTAATGCTCGACGAGCGAGTCTGCGATGACGGCGTCATCTGAATCCGTCCGCACTTGCGCGTCGAGTTCCGTGCGGAGCTGCCGGACAGCCCGGGCCAGACCGGAGGTGAGTGGCATTTTCGCCGCATTCCACCGCGGAACAGTGGGCAATTGACCGTCGGCCCGCTCGACGTATGCCTCCTGCACTCCAGTATCAATGAGGCGCACAATTCGCCCGCCTAATACGAAGAGGTCACCGATTCGCAGCTGTTTGATGAAGTTTTCCTCCACCGACCCGAGGCGTCGATGGCGCAAGAGCACGTCGATGAATCCCTCGGAATGAATCGTGCCGATGTTGACCAGGAACTCCCGCGCCAAT
>DATENK010000279.1:0-5556 GCA_035275085.1 Verrucomicrobiia bacterium
GGAGATGATCACGTTGCGCACGTTACCGGGGCTGTCGCCGCGTCCGACATCCCGACGCACCACGGCCCAACCGTCGCCGACGAGGTCGTTGCGCAATCGGGTCAGTTCCGCGCTGAGCGCGCCAGCGACGCTACTATCCACGACCAACACGACTTTACCGCGCTTTTCGGTAAGCGGCGCCTGGATGCCGGCATAAATGTAGCCGTAGCCGGTATAGCCGGCCGAGCCAGCCTTCACGACCTGGTATTCGTAAGCGCTGCCGACGCTGACCGCTGAATCCGTATAGCCGCTTGCAGAACCGCCGAGGCCCGCCAGATAATTCCAACCCCCAGCCCCTTTAGATTTCCTGTAAATGGTATAACTATTTGCCCCATAAGGGTCCGGTTGCCAGGAAAGGGAGATGGCTGCCGGTGAAGTTTGGACGTTTGCGCTGATCTGAACGGCGTACACCCAGGTGGAATCCGCCTGAAGCGGCTGGGTGAGCACCACGACGCATAACGCCCCTGCGGTTGCAAGGCTAAGTGGCTTCACATGAGCATTGTCTGAATCAGACCCCGCCCAAAACATCGGTAAGAGTGCGATTCTCCTGTCAGACCTTCGGCTGAGGGCGTGTCAGTGTTTGGCTGACATGACTGGAGGCTCTGCCAGCCGCGGCAGTAAACCCTTGGCTTTGCGCACCCATCGGCGTTCCCGCCGGCGTTGGAAGGCTGGAGCATGGCGTGCGTCGGCAAGGACCTCGTCGATTTGCCGACCGGCCTCTTCGTGCCGGCCAGCTTCGAGATAGAGTTCGGCAAGTTGGACGCGGGCGCGGGCGTAGGAATGGTTTTCGGTGACTTGCTCGAACACGGCGATGGCGCGCTCCTTTTGCCCCAGGGCGCGCAATGTTTCGGCGAAGGCCATCAGTGTGTGCCCGTAATCGTGCTTTGGATTGACGTTGCACACGCCTTCCAGAAGGGGCAGCGCTTGCTCGGCGCGGTGTTGGCGCAATAGGCATTGGCCAAGATGCGCGCGTGTGTCTTCATCCTGCGGATCCCGTTCCATGGCCGCGCGATACGAGGCTTCGGCGTCTTTGAGTTTTCCCTGCTGGAAATAAATATCTGCCAGTTGGGAATGATGGTGCGGTTTATCAAGATGATAGATTTGCGCCTGAAGTTCTTTGATCCGTTTGCGACTATGCGCGCCCGGCAGTTCGAAGCCCCGCATCGCACCGCCCGAGCCTCGGTAAACATAGAAGAAATACCAAAGCGAACCGATGCCCGGAAACACCAGGATGATCACGGCCCACATCCACTCGCGCTGACGGACGGCATCGATCAGCATCCAGATCTGGAAAAGCGTCCCGACCCAGAAAACCGGCGAGCGGAGCAGGTGAGAAAAGTACGATTCATCCATAGCTCGCGGCACTAAAACATTGATCAACACATTCTGTCATTCCGAAAAATCGTCGCGTTAGCCATCCGGAACATTGACCGCACACGTATAATTCCGTATGTTCAAGGTGGTTCAACAGGAGTCGAGGAGAGCGGAATGGATTTCCGCGATGATGTGCCTGCGCATCGTATTGCAAATCAGCCACTTGCAGAGCGGGTGTGGCTAATGAATAGGCCGGTTGACCGGCGAGTCGATAGGATAGAAGTCCGAGTTGCCTAATACGCACTCGGGTGGCAGATATGAAAACCCTGATGTTGCGGGTGTGTTACCTGGGGCTGGCTGTCTCTACCATGTTAGCCAGTCCTGGCACCGAGGAGCCAGCGAATGCAGAGCCTACGGATCCAGTCGCCGACGTACTCAAGCCCTTAAAGATCGTCGACGCCGATGAGTTGGCCGAGTCGGAAGTGCCGGCTCCCCTCGCCCTCGCGCCCGCGTCAGACACCAATGCCCCGGTTATTCCGCCTGTGCCGCTTCGGGACAAGGAGCCGATTGCACCGCCCAACGTGAGGCTTTCCCCGGCCATGGCCGACGTCGTGAAGCTCGTACAAGCGGGTGTTAGCCCCGACGTCTTAATGGCCTACGTCACCAATTCCTCGGCTGTCTTCAATGTCGATTCGGACGTGATTGTATATTTGAACGATCTCGGCGTCACGAACACCGTGATCACCGCGTTGATCCAGCATGATTCTTCCCCTGAAACCGTCGCGCGCAAAGCGTCGGCCGCCGCCGTGCAGCCCTTGCCGCCCGGTGTGTCAACCACAGCGCCGGTAGCGAATGTCTATCCTCCGGCACCCCAGAGGACTTTGCCAGCTCCAGGGCAGACCAGTTATCCCGGCGATTTTTCCACCGTCACCGACACGAACGCTTACGCTGACGCCGGCACAGCGGTAACCGCTCCGCTGACGCCGCCAGCTGAAAACGTCACAGTGAATTATTTTTACAGCTCACTATCCCCGTATGGGTCGTGGGTCGATGTGCCTGGTTACGGGCTTTGCTGGCAACCGACCGTAGCGGCAGCCGATCCGTATTGGCGGCCATACGCCGACCGCGGTCGATGGTTATGGTCTGATGCTGGATGGTATTGGTATTCGGACTACACCTGGGGGTGGGCGCCATTCCACTACGGGCGTTGGTGTTCGTACCCGCGATACGGATGGATCTGGGTGCCAGGCAGCGTTTGGGCGCCTTCCTGGGTGACTTGGCGCTATACGGACGCGTACTGTGGCTGGGCGCCATTACCTCCAGGCTGCGGTTTCCGAAGCGGCATCGGCCTCACGTGGTATGGACATGGTGTTAGTATTGGCTTTGATTTCGGCCTGGCCTCGCATTGTTGGTCATATGTGCCGTCCGCGCATTTCTGTGATTGGAATGTGCGCCGCCACTTCCTGCCGGCGAACCGGCTGCACGCGGTCCACCTCGCTGCTACGCCCGCCCATCGATTCACAACCACTCACCATAATAGCATGGTCATGAATCATGGCATTGAGCCAAACACGATTGCCAGGGCAACGCGCACAAAAATCCCGACGGCGAAGATCACCGACCATGCCTTGCCGACCGATGCGCGCGTCAAACCCGAACGGCTGAACACCAGCGGCAATAACCTTGCGGTCGTGCGGCCACAATTGCCGAAGATCCAGCCAGGCGCGGCGGTGGTGGCTTCCCGTGGCACTGCAACCAAAGGCCAGCCAATTAACCTCAGCAGCGGTGCCGCGCAGGCAAACGCAACGACTGTTCCTAGTGGCCGGCAAACCTTGGCGCCGCCGCGGGCGAATAACAACGCGGGCTCGAGCGCAATCGTGCGCGATCAGGCGAACGCCCGAAACGCAGCGAACGTGATACCGAATGCGGGTGCGCGACAGGAACCAGCGAATCGTCCGAATGTCAACCCCAGCCGTCCACAAGCAACCGCTCCCAACGTGCAACGGGACACGGCGATCGCGCGCAATAATGTCACGCCTGGCGGGAACCCGGCACCTGTAGGACGAACCCTTGCGCCGCCGCAAACACAGAGTGGAACGGCGCAACGCGTTACCCCGCAACAGACCGCTCCGCCTGCGCGCCTGACGCCACAGCAATCTTCGCCCGCGCCGCAACAGTCCGCGCCGGCTCCGCGGGTAGCGCCGCAGACGGCTCCGCCGACCCGCGGTGTTAGTCCCATGATTCGCTCCTTTGCTGACACGCCGAGGACCGCCCCTAGCGCCCTTGCGCCGCCGAGCGTGCGATCCCAGGCGCCGTCCTATTCGCCGCAGCCGTCAGCGCGGCCACAATTTACCGCGCCTTCTCGCGCTGAGGTATCACGGCCAAGTGTTGCGCCCCCGGTTCAGCATTCTGCTCCCTCTGTTAGCCGCAGCGCGCCAAGCAGTGGCGGTGGCGGCGGTGGTGGTGGCCGTAGCAGCGGGGGAAAGAATCGCGGGGAATAAGCGCCCTTCACCAGGCCTTTTCTCGTTCTTCGTAGCGTCTGCGCGGCGCCTTCCGCGCCGTGATCGATGAAACGATCATTCCAAACGCAAAGCCACCGACGTGCGCCCACCAGGCGACACCGCCCGCCTCTTGGGGGCCTGCAAGACTGAGGGAACCGTTGAAGAATTGCAGAAGCGCCCACCAACCCAGAAAGAGCACCGCAGGAAGATCGAATACCGGCCCAAAAAATAACGGAGGAATGACCGTTTCGACACGGGCATGAGGGTAAAACCGAAAGTAGCTGCCCATCACTGCCGCCACCGCGCCGCTTGCGCCGATTGTGGGGATTTCGGATCCGGAATTGGTAAAGACATGGACGACGCCCGCAGCCAGACCGCCTAAGAGGTAAAAGCCCAGATAACGCCCGTGGCCAAGGCGATCCTCGACGTTATCGCCGAAAATCCAAAGCGTCCACATATTGCCAATCAGATGAAGCCAGCCACCGTGGAGAAACATCGAACTGACGAATGGCACAGCCTGCTCGAACAATGAAAAATGCGAGGCCACGCTGCCATCCGTATAACGCAGCGGAACCAGCGCGTAATCGCGCAGAAAATCCTCGAGGTACGGGCCGAGACGCAACTCGTTCAGGAACGCGATCACGTTCAGCACGATGATGAACACTGTCACGCCCGGAAACGTCCGTGACGGAATATCATCGCGCAGGGGCAGCATTTATTGGTTCCTCGGATTAAACGGCGATTCACGCGCTAGCTGTTCCCAAAGAGCGCGCTCTTTGTCTGAGACTTGTTCGGGAACCTCGACGCGCACTTCCACCAACAAATCGCCCCGCTTGCCATCGCGCTGAGGCATGCCATGCCCGCGGACGCGCAGGCGGCGCCCGCTTTGCGTTCCTGGCGGAATCTTGATGCTCACGCGGTCGTTTGGCGTGGGAACGGAAAGTTGAGTGCCGAGAACGGCTTCCCATGGAGCGAGTTCCGCTTCATAAACCAGATCGTGATTCTCGAACCGAAAATCGGGGTGCTTCGCAAATTTCACACGCAAAAACAAATCGCCTGCATTTCCGCGTCCGCCACCGGCTTGTCCGCGACCGGGCACACGCAATCGCTGCCCTTCGCTCACCCCCGCGGGGATACGCACTTGAAACTGTTCGGTGCGCGTTATTTGCCCGGAGCCGCCGCACGTCCCGCACAGCTTTTGGCCACGAATGCCGCTTCCGCCGCATTGCTCGCATGGCACGGCCCGGTTCACCGAAATCATACGCACCGACCCGCGCATCGCCTCTTCCAGCGTGACCATGATGTCCCCTTCCAGGTCTTCACCTCGCTCGGCGCCTGGTTGTTCGAAACCGCGGCCGCGCCGGCCGGTTGAGCCAAAGAGTTGCTCGAAGAAGTCGCTGAATCCAGTGCCGCCGAAGTGAAATTCGAAGTCGCCACCCTGCCCCCGTCCACGATTGAAGCCGCCGGCGAATTGTTCCCAGCCGGGCGGTGGCCGGAAATCCGCGCCGGATTTCCAATTGGCGCCCAATTCATCGTACTTCTTGCGCTTCTCGGCGTCACCGAGCACTTCGTAAGCTTCGTTAATCTCTTTGAATTTTGTTTCGGCTTCCTTCTTGTCCTTGGCAACGTCGGGATGATACTTGCGGGCCAGCTTGCGAAAGGATTTTTTGATCTCGTCGTCGGTCGCGCTGCGCGAGACGCC
>DATENK010000280.1:0-11939 GCA_035275085.1 Verrucomicrobiia bacterium
CAACCGCACACAGCGACGATTCCCGTCAAAGGCAAATTGGGAGTCGACTCCCTTGCCTCAGCTTTGAAGTTCGCGATGCTCACGATCACCGGCGCACAACAAACTCCTTCGGGCCCTGCCACATGCCTCCGCCGACTTGACCAACAAGCTTATGACACATTAACGCCGAAATGTCCGATCCCACATCCGCTTCCGCCCAAACTGAAGAACATGGATTATAAAGCTTACCTGGGATGGTATCACACGGACCATACTATTCCCTCCGATTATTTTCGCCCCGACGTGAAGCGCCCTGAGGACGTAAAAGTAAAAGAAGATTTGGATTTCACATACCTTTTCGACGATAGCATCGAGAACCCCGACTTCGAGACAACTGGGTTAGGAGGAAGATTTTTATGACTGCCCAAAAGACTCCGCTTCAGGGCGAGCCAATCACTCGAAAGGAACTGCTGAAAGGACTACCTGCACCCGCAAAGTGGAAACAATTCTCCGCAAGAGTTTACGCAAAATTCCGAGCTAAGCCAAAAAAATCCAAAATCTCCGAATCACTTGAGGTTCTAAAAGGCAATCTTCAAAAAATGGGCGCGATCGTCAGAACCACCGGTGTACCTCAAAGGGCATACGCAAGCACAGCCAGCGCGCAGCGGCGCAAGCGACGAAAAGCATCCAAACGCCACAAGCCATCAAAGCGGGTTCGTTCCAGACGCGCTCGCCGCCGATGACCCGGTCGTTGTTCGTTCATCAATTCTCGTCGTGAAACGATGAACAAAAGGCGTCGTATACGGCACATGAAACGGGTCAGGAGCTTTCTTTCCCTGCCGATCCCAGATTGTGAGAATATCTGCGAAGTGCAGAGCGATAAGTGAGTTCGTGTTTTTCGGCGCGGTGCTGTCAACGATTACTCGGCCCAGGCATTTCCTGCGCGTCTTATCAGCGAAGTTAAGAAGCTCTGCACAACTCACCTCCGTAATCCAAATGAATTTCGGATAGTCGATCTGCAGCAGAGTGGCTGCCACTTGGTTCGTCGGCTTGTGCGCCAACTCGTTCATCAGTTCTTCTTGCAACTGCACAGAAGGAATCAAATAAGTGCGATATTCCAGCCGTTTGAAGTAGCGACGAAACTCCTTCCGCTCACGGATCAAGTCGTCGCGTAGAGTTCCACGTTTGAGGTTCGCACTCGGTTGCGCCAGGAGAAGATCAATCCAACTTCTTACCGTGTTCTCGGCTTCCTCACCACACAGGGTAGCCTCATGCGGCATAACAACGATGATGTTATCAGCTCGTGAAAAACTCTGAAGGCCCCTCTTTTTCGAAAAAATTGGCATTTCCAGGTATGGCCCAGCGGCATCGTTGTTCACGAAAAACGAGGGTATCCTCTCAATAGCCATCTTTGCCTTTTTTTTGTAATCGTAGCTGTGCCCAATTCCGACCAAGGCGTGATCCGTGGTCGTGAAAATCACGGGCAACTTGCTTTCGATGTACCGATACGCAATGTCGGCCAGCTTGGCTGTGCGATTCCGATCCCTCGTACTTTTCTTCCGTACGGGAAATACCTTTGCAAACTGTTTGCCATAATTTTCGTATCCATCCATGGACTCGAATTCATAAAAAGTCGCGGAGAGCCCCATGGCCTGAAGCGCGTCGAGCATCTGAGTTCGGGTGAGACCTTTCTCGGCGGGATAAAGCCGTCCCTCGGCCGTGTGCGACTTAGCAAACTGGTTGATCTCTGCCGGTAGAAACTCTCGGTAATTGAAGCGTCGGCTCATGTATCGGCCGAGCATCCAGAGAGAAGCCTGTGCACAGACGCCCACTTGAGTATCCTGCTGGATAAACGGCATGGCGTTAATTTGGAATTCCCTTCCGAAGAGATGTGCAGAATACGGAGCAACGCATGTAATAAAATTAATGTCAGGCTTTCCGATCAGTGGACGTAGTACGGTTCGCCCCATGCGTTGCAAATCTGTCGGCCGTAGGACCACAAAACCGAGATATGATTCCTGAGAATATTTGCTGAAATCGTATTTGTTTGTTGGCGCTATGGACGTCGAAAAGAAGTGCAAGCGAGTGCATCGCGGCGAATACGTTTTGAAGGCCTTGCTGTAGTAGGCGGCATATTCGTCCTGGAAATCCTTGTCCACATAATCTTTTTCGATAACCACGCTCTTGCAGCGCTTAGCAATCGCTTCAAGCGTCGTCTGCATCGGAAGAGTGAAGCCTCCATAAGAGCGCGTCTCACGAGCTATCAATTCCGTGTATTCCGATGACCCGAATTCAACGACCTCAATGTCCTTATACATAAAAAAGCAGCCATTTGAAACGGCTGCTTTGCGTGTTTAAATGTTTTTTAAGTTTAGCGCAAGACGTGATGTCCGGCCTTTGCCAGAGATTTGGCTCTAACCTTTTCGTTCGCCTGCGTGATCGGTAAGACCCTCTCGACAACTTGCTCCGAGAGGACTGCAAATTTGACGCTATCTAACGTTCGTTGCACAGGTGGTTTCATTTTCACCTGTTGATTTTTGTCGCCGCCCATCTGTCCCCTTTCTAGTTTAGTCATCTGGGCTCGACCTCACAGCGTAGCGGTGGAACACCCGATCTTGCGATCACAAACCAAAGCCGCCAGGCCAACATCACTTCAGGCACGCTCCGGAATTGCGTTCTGCAACGCGCTCCCGCTCTCACGACCTGAATCGCCGATCGCTTAACCAGTTTCGCGAGCATTCGAATTAGCTTGCGATAACGGATTTCGCCGCTGATGATGGCATCAGCGATTTGCCGCCAAGTGGCTCCGCATAGGGCCCGCCGTAGTCGTCCAGACATACTCATTTTACCGTTCTATCCACTGTACGAAGCAGTTGATGCTCCAACATTGGGGTTTTCACCCGACGTGCCGAGGCTGCTAGGGACGAAACCGGAAGCTCTTGAATGCCATCGACTGGCAAGGAAGAATGGTGCCTGCAGCCCAAACACTTGGAAGAAGCTCCCGTAGCGTCGGGGTAATGTCAACGCATAAAATTGCACAGTTTTTGGACCGGAATGTCCCCTATTAGAGCAGAATCGTGGACGTCTGGCAAGCGGCAATTGAATGCTCCGTGTATGATAACGGCCATGCGGGCAACATGGATGTTCAGGGCGGCACGTATCTAAACGACAATTCGTAGCATGTAACCTCAAATTTCGTAGCTCCCGTTCGCTTCCGCAGTCTGCTTGTTCGCGGCCGCCAGCAGTTTCTCCATGAGGAGGGCGAACTGGGCCTGGACTGACGGGGCGGATGATTGGATGGATGGATGAGTGGATGGGGTGGGCTCCTGGGCTGCGGAGTCGGGTGATTTGACATTTGGGGCTACTGCGTTGAGCGGTTTCGCATTTGAGATTTCGGATTTGAGAGAGGCGGCAGGGAGGTAGCGGCGGAAGGCGTCGTCGAAGTCGGCGCGTTCGTAGCCTTTGGCGGATTCGGCGCCGATCCAGATGGTCTTCGGGCGGATGCCGTAAGGGCGGAGTTGCATCGCCAACCACATCTCGCTCAGCGGTTTGCCGCGGCGCAGCTCGCGCCAGGGGCGGTCGCCGAGGCCGTTCATGACGCCGACCAGTTCGCGGCTGAAGATGCGATCGTCGCCGCAGGCCTGGAAGACGACGCGAATGTCATTGAAGAGCAGGCCCGCGGGGCTGGCGGTTTCCTGCGCGGAGCCGCTGAGGGTGATGGCGGCCTGGCGGGCCAGTTCGGGCCAGTCGCCTCTGGCGAGGTCGGCCAGGACGAAGAGCGGTTCCCAGATGTCTGCTGCGCGATCGTTTAGGGTAGAGGGTATTTGGGCTTGAGCGCGCCCGATTTCGACTTCGTGCTCGCGGACGAACCGTGCGCAACGTTGCCGGAGGTCGAGGCCGTCGAATTCGCGCAGGCGTTCGCATTCTTCGTCGGGACGTTTGCGTTGCATGGTGATGACGATGCAACGGTCGGCCAATGTGTCCGGGAGCCGGCCAATGGAGGCGATTACCTTCGGGCACCAGGTGGAGTATTTCGCGAGGGTGGTTGGATGAGTGGATGAATGGATGGTTGAGGGATCCTCAGTTGTCAGCGGTCCGTGATCAGTGGTCAGTGGTCTATCGTCAGTTGTCCGTGGTCCGTGGTCTGTCCTCGATGGAGCGTCGGATTGGGGACTCGTATAACTCGTCCCTCCAGTGTAACTCGTCCCTCCAGTGCGACGGGAAGTGGGAGAGGCGACGCGGAGGACGTAGGCGTTGCCTTTGCGGTAACCGGCATTGAGAATCCCGGCCAGTTCGTCGCGTCCTTCGAGGAAGGTATCGGCTTCATCGATGAGGAGCGTGGGCTGGGTTTGTTCGATCACCCGGAACATCGCCGATGGGCTGATGTTCGCGGCGGTGAGCGAGCGGTTGGCCAGCCGGCCGAGCAATTCGAGCAGCGTGGTTTTGCCGCAACGTTCTTCCGGCGAGACGACGCCGATGTACGTGGTGACCTGGCGCAATGTGAATGCGTACGTGTGCACGACCCAGAGCGCGAGCGCTTCGGCCGCCATTTCGGGCAGGACCAGGTAGCGCGAGAGCACGGAACGCAGGTCGTTGAGGAGCGTGGCGCCCGCAGACGCTGCGGATGAGTGGATTGTTGGATGAGTGGATGATTGGTCTGAAAGATTTTCTGATGCAGAACTTGCTTCTGGATTATTGCTGCTCGACTTCCCGGCTGTTTTCTCGGCCAACAATCCATCCATCCCACCATCCATTAATCCAGTGTGACATTGCGTGGTCTGTCCCTCAGGACGAATGTTGCGGAGGACAGGCGCGCCTTGTGTCATCGCGTCCACCAGAGCGTTCGGCGGGAAGAGGGTCTTCCGATATTCGTAGAGTTCCCGCGAACACAGGCAAACACCGGCCCGGTACAGGATGCTGCCGGCGCTGTCGATTGGCTCCTGCATGAGGGCCTGGTGCGCGCGCGCCATGACTTCCCGTGGTATTTCGGCGAGGCGCCGGCGAATGTCGTTGATCAGTTCTTCCGGCGGCGCGGGATAGTGCGCCTCGGGTTTGACGTTCAGGGTTCCCGGTTCAGGGCTTGAGCGTACCGGGTGTTGGTCGTTCACGGTTTGCTGTTCCGCAGCGTGTTGGCTGCTGTTTTGGGGAGTGTCCGTACGCCCCGGGGAGTCTGCTTCAGGGCTCATGAATGATGGTATCATAATCGGGTTTTCTTTCAATCGTCGCAGGGAGGGTCGGACATCTACGGGGGTACCCTCGATTTTGATTCAAAAATCTGCAAGTGACTGATTCGCAAGCGCTTACGATCAGGAATCCGCCGAAACAAATGTAAATAGTTTACGATGTGTGCGGCACTTTGCCCGATGGTTCGGAGAGCTCGGCTGGGGTGACTCGCGACTGCCTCATGTCACTTGCATTCGCTTCGGAGGGCATACGATAATCCATCCGTGGGATCGCAGCGTCTTCCCATTTGGGAAATCCATTCCGAAATTGTCGGTGCCCTTAAAACGGGCAATCGCTTCGTCCTCGTTGCTCCCACCGGATCCGGAAAGACCACCCAGGTGCCCCAAATGCTGCTCGATGCCGGCCTTGCCGCCGATAAACGCATCGTCGTCCTCCAACCGCGCCGCGTCGCCGCGCGCACCGTCGCCGCGCGCGTGGCATGGGAACGCGGCTGCCAACTCGGCGGGGAAGTCGGCTATCAGATTCGTTTCGATGATCAAACCAGCCTCGGCACGCGCATCTGTTTTGTCACGGAAGGCATTCTGTTGCGCTGGTTGCAGCAGGATCGCGAACTCAAAGATATTGGCATCATCCTGTTCGACGAATTCCACGAGCGCAATCTGCTCAGCGACGTTGCTTTAGCGCTCGTGAAACAAATGAGGCGCGATCTGAAAATCGGGGTCATGTCCGCAACGCTCGATGCCCAACCCGTCGCCGCTTACCTCGGGGGATGCCCAGTTTTAATTTCCGAAGGCCAGATGTTCCCTGTCGAAGTCCGCTTTCAACAACAACGCGACGAGCGTCCCGCGCCCGAGCAAGCAGCCGAAGCAGTGGAACGCATCCTTCAATCCGGCGATCCCGGCGATGTCCTGGTGTTCATGCCCGGCATGGCGGAAATCAATACCACGATCAACGAATTGCGCGCTGCCCGAGGCTTCGAACGCTTTGCCGCGATTCCGCTGCACGGCGAGTTGCCGCCGGAAGACCAGGACCGTGCATTTGCTCCGAGCGAGGTTCGCAAAGTTGTCGTTTCCACCAACGTCGCGGAAACATCGGTCACGATCGACGGCATTCGCCACGTGGTCGACAGCGGGCTCGCGCGAGTCGCGCGCTACGATGCCGAGCGCGGGATCGGCACGTTGTCCATCGAGGACATCAGCCGCGCGTCCGCGGAGCAGCGCAAAGGCCGTGCCGGCCGCACTGCCCCCGGCACTTGCCACCGCCTCTGGACCGAAAGCAACCATCTCAATCGCCCCGACCGCAATACGCCCGAGATTCAGCGCAGCGATTTGGCGGAGGTTGTTCTCCTCCTTCATTCTCTGCACATCCGAAAAGCCGCCGTCTTCGATTGGCTGGACAAGCCGGATCCGCAAGCGGTCGAACGCGCAGAGAACCTTTTGCATCTCCTCGGCGCAATTGACCCACAAACTGAGGGACTCACGGATATCGGGCGGCAAATGATGCGCTTGCCGATGCATCCGCGCTACTCGCGCATGCTCGTGGAAGCGGCGAAATACAATTGCGTGCCGGCCGCCGCCTTATGCGCCGCGCTCGTCAGCGGGCGCGATCTGCTGGTTCGTCTCGGGCGCGACGACAAACACATTTCTGAAGCGCGCGAGCTGTTCGAAGGCAACGCCGATTCCGATTTCTTCAAATTGATGCGGGCATGGCAATTCGCCAGAAACAATGGCTTTAATGTCGAAGCATGCCGACGCCACGGCATCCACGCGCAAGTCGCGCGGCAGGTGGATCAAACATTCCAGCAGATCATGAACATCGCCCATCAGACGAAAGCTGAATTGCAACCGGCGAATGACGAACATCTGTTGCGCTGCATCATGACCGGCTTCATCGATCAACTCGCGGTGCGCCGCACCATGGGCACACTCGAATGCGATCTGACCGAAGGACGCACTGGAACACTCATGCGCGAGAGCGCAGTGCAGAAGTCGCAGTTCTTCGTCACGGCCAACATCCGCGAAATCGAATCCCGCGGCGGCGAGAAGCTCACACTGTTGGGCCTCGCGAGCCGCGTGGAACGCGAATGGATCGAAACCACATTTCCCCAACAGATCACCGCCAGGGTCGAGCACCTGTACGATCGCACGCACAAGCGCGTCGCGGCAGTCAAGCTGGTGCGCTTTCATGATCTGGTCATTCACCACGAACACCAACGCGAGCTCGACCCCGCCTCTTCCGCCCAATGCCTAACGGACGCCTATGCCAAAGACTTGTTCGAGCTGCCCCTCTACAACCACGACCTAAAGCAATTTGTTGCGCGCGTGAACCTCGTTCATCGCGCCATGCCTGACTTGGACGTACCCGCATTTGATGAGCCGGCGGCACTCAAGCGCGCATTTCATGGCCTTAGCCTTGCGAAGGAGGCGCAGGCAGCTCCTTTGCGCGACGCGTTTCTTGCGCATCTCCCGAAAGAGCAATTGGCATGGATCGATGAGCTGGCACCGACGGTTATTCCCTGGCTTGGCGACAAAAAGTTGAAGTTGCAATATGAAGACGTGCCTGAAGCGCAAGTGAAACTGCACGAATGTTTTCCGCTGACAGCGCATCCAAAGGTTTGCGAAGGCAAAGTGCCCGTCAAACTCTGGCTCTGTGCGCCGGACGGAAAGCGCCTCGAAGCGACCACCGATTGGCCGGCGTTCAAAGCAACCGGATACCCGAAATTGAAGCCGCAATTGCAGAAGAAGTATCCAGGGTTCACGTGGCTATGAGCAAATCAACTGACATCCGCGTGCGCTCCGCCCGGCTTTATTTCCTCCCCGTCAAGACGCGCATGCCGCTTAAGTTCGGCCCGGAAGTCACCACTTCGGTCACTTGCGCGCGCGTCTGCGTTACCGTCGAAGACAAACAAGGCCGGCAAGCCGAAGGCTGGGGCGAAACGCCCTTGAGCGTCCAATGGGTTTGGCCGAGCGCGCTGTCGTACGAGGTTCGCCATGACGCCATGAAGCGGTTCTGCACGAAACTGGTTAACGCGTGGCTCGAGTTCGATACGGCCGGACATCCCATGGAACTGGGCTCGGACTTTCAGGAGCAAGTGCTCCCGTCCTTGCTTGGCGTGTTCAACAAGGAGCAAACGCATATTTCGGAGCCGATGCCCTGGCTCGCAGCGTTGGTGTGTTGCTCCCTCTTTGACGTGGCTATTCACGATGCGTTCGGCCAACTCCTGCAACGTCCCACGTATTCGACTTACACCGGCGAGTTCATGAACCGCGATTTGTCGGCGTTCCTCGGCTCAACAACGTTCAATGGCAAGTACCCGTGTGATTTCCTGATCGCGCAACCGCCGACGAGATTAAAGGCGTGGCACCTGATTGGCGGTCTCGATCCTTTGGAATCGTCCGATCTCGCGGGCAACGAGCCGAAGGACGGGTATCCAGTGCTGCTCCCCGATTGGATCAAACGTGATGGCCTTAAGTGTTTGAAAATCAAGCTACGGGGGAACGATGCCGCCTGGGATCATGAACGGATGCTCCGCGTCGGCCGCATAGCCATCGCGCACGATGTCGACTGGCTGACGGCGGACTTCAATTGCACGGTCACTGATCCTGCCTATGTCAACGAGTTACTCGACCGATTGCGCGACGAGCACCCGCCAGTTTATGCCATGCTGCTCTATGTTGAGCAGCCGTTCCCGTATGATTTAGAGCGCTTTCGAATCGACGTGCACAGTGTCTCGGCGCGCAAACCTTTGTTCCTCGACGAGAGCGCGCACGATTGGAAATTCGTGCGACTCGGCCGCGAACTGGGCTGGACCGGGGTTGCGCTCAAAACCTGCAAGACCCAAACCGGCGCGCTGCTCTCCGCCTGCTGGGCAAAGGCGAACGGAATGACGCTCATGGTGCAGGACCTGACGAATCCGATGCTTGCCCAGATTCCGCATGTTCTCCTCGCGGCCCACACCGGCACCATCATGGGGGTGGAAACGAATGCCATGCAGTTCTACCCGGACGCATCCGCGGCCGAAGCGAAAGTGCATCCGGGTTTGTATCGACGGAAAGACGGCTGCGTGGATTTATCGTCCATTCGCGGCCCCGGTTTCGGTTACCGCATTTCTGAAATCGAACGAAAGCTGCCACCGCCTCAAGTCTGATGCGATTGCTTTTCGCAGTTCTGCTTGTCGGCGGCCCCCATGCGGCTCCGCTGAGTTGGACAGACGCGTCGGGATGCCGTTTCGCGCCAGTTCAGCCGGCGCCTGGGAAAGTGGGATTCACTCCCATGCCCGGGCTGAGCTTCACGAACCGAATTCCACCTGAACGGCACTACACGAATCAGATTCTGTTAAATGGCTCCGGCGTTGCCGCGGGGGACGTGGATGGTGACGGCTGGTGCGATTTGTTCTTTGCGGGCATCGGGGGCGGCAGCGCACTGCACCGCAATGGCGGCAATTGGAAGTTCGAAAATGTCACAAAGCACTCTGGTCTTCAGCTCCTCGAAAAACTCGATGCGACCGGCACAGCGTTGGCCGACCTCGACGGCGATGGGGACCTCGACTTGATCGTCAACTCCGTCGGCCAGGGAACCTATTGCTTTTGGAATGACGGCAAAGGCGGGTTCGGCGCACAGCCCTTGGTATTGAACCCCGGTCGCTGCGGCAGCTCACTCGCCCTGGCCGACATAGACGGTGACGGTGCGCTCGACTTGTACATCGCCAATTACCGCACCTCCACGATTCGCGATCAGCCCGGCGCGAAGTTCACGTTCAAGACTGTGGACGGCCGCCCGGTTCCGGTTGCCTTTGCGGGGCGACCCCTTACCGATCCCGATCTCACGAATCGTTTCACGTTCATATACAAGCAAGGCGCGAGTTCGGTCTTTCACGACGAGCTCGGCGAACCGGATGTGCTTTATCGAAATCAAGGCAAGGGCCAATTGGCGATCAGCCCGCTGGAACAATCCTTCGATTGGGGGCTTAGCGTGATGATGCGCGATTTTAACGGCGACGGCGCGCCGGACATTTATGTGTGCAACGATTTCGCCACACCCGACCGGTTTTGGATCAACGACGGCAAAGGCCGATTCAAGGCTGCGCCTGCGATCGCGTTGCGCCAAACGAGTCTTTCCACCATGGCCATCGACGTGGCCGACATCAATCGCGATGGATTCGACGATATTTTCACGGCCGACATGTTGAGCCGTGAACGGTGGCGCCGCCTCGTGCAGAAAAACGAATCCAATCCCAACATGCATTTATTTGTCGATACGGCGCAGCAGCCGCAATCCCCGCGGAACACCTTGCAACTGGCGCGCGGCGATGGCACCTACGCTGAGATCGCTCAACTCGCCGGCCTCGAAGCCGCGGAATGGGCATGGGCCTCAATCTTCCTCGACGTGGATCTCGACGGATACGAAGACCTGCTGGTCGCCAACGGCTTCGAGCGCGATTACATGAACATGGACGCCAACCGCAAAATCACCGCGCTCAAAGCGCGCGGCGGTGCGCAGATGGCGGCCGCCGAACACTTCAAGCTCAACCAATATTATCCGCGGCTTGCCACTCCAAACGCCGCATTCCGCAATCTCGGTAATCTGCGTTTTGCGGACGTCTCGGCGGAATGGCGCTTCGACATCCGCGCCGTCTCCCAAGGCATGTGTCTCGCCGACCTGGATAACGACGGAGACATGGATGTGATCATCAACAATTCGAACGATGCCGCGCTCCTTTTGCGCAATGACACTCCCGCACCGCGTGTGGGTGTGCGATTGAAAGGACAAGCGCCAAACACACGTGGCATCGGCGCAAAGATCAAACTGCTCAACGGCCGCGTTCCCGCTCAAACGCAGGAAATAATTTCCGGCGGACGTTACCTGTCTTCCGACGACGCGATGCGGGTCTTTGCCGCGGGCACAAATAGTATGACGATCGAAGTCACCTGGCGCAGTGGCGTGCGGTCCGTTTTCACAAACATCACACCAAATCGCATTTATGAAATCGAAGAAGCCGGTCTCCCCGTGCGTCCGCCACCCGCATACGCGCCCACGCCCATGTTCAAGGATGTCTCCGCGACGCTCCATCTCACAGACACAAACATGTATGTCGACGAGTTTGCCCGGCAGCCTTTGCTTCCCAACAAGCTGAATACGTATGGCCTCGATCTAACTTTGAGCAACGACAGTTTTGTCGGACTAACGAATGCCTCCCCAATCGCGGTCGCGGACGTCGATGGTGATGGTGAGTTGGAAACGTTCGTCGGCTGTCGGTCCGCCACCAACCGCTGGCCGGAGTCCGGCGTGTCGCAATTGATTGGCAAGTCAGGAGTCCGATGGAGCGCCGACATGGGCTTGGTCAGAGCGGCGGTTTTCAGCGACATCGACGCCGATGGCGACAGCGATCTGGTAGTCGCGTGCGAATGGGGACCGATACGCGTGTTCAAAAACGATCGCGGCGTTTTCGCGGAAGCCACTGCGGCGCTTGGCTTGACCAACTATGTCGGTTGGTGGAACGGCCTCAGCGCCGGCGACTTTGACGGCGACGGACGCATGGACCTGATCGCAGGCAATTGGGGCCGCAATAGCAAATACGAGCGTTATCGCGCGAAGCCGGTGCGCCTGGTTTACGGCGACTTCAACGGCAACGGTGCGGTCGAGCCGATGGAAGCGTGCTACGATGACACGCTTCAAGCCTACGCGCCGATCTTGAACGTCTGGTCGCTTTCGCGGGGCCTGCCCTGGCTGTTGGAAAAATTCGGCAGCTACGAAGCGTTCGGTCGCGCCACGATTGA
>DATENK010000281.1:0-3857 GCA_035275085.1 Verrucomicrobiia bacterium
CAGCAGGCGCTGCGAGGCAGAACCCTCACCTGGGTGGTCACGGGCAGCGCGGGCTTCATCGGTTCGCATCTGGTCGAAGCCTTGCTCCGGCTCGAGCAGCACGTCGTCGGACTCGATAACTTCGCCACCGGACACCGCGAGAACCTGCGGCAGGTCGAGCGCGCCGTGGGTGCTACCGCGTGGAAGCGCCATCGCTTTATGGAAGCAAGCATCGTCGATCTGGCCGCTTGCCAGGCAGCCTGCGGCGCCGCCGACATCGTCCTGCATCAAGCGGCGCTCGGCTCGGTGCCGCGCTCGATCGCGGATCCGTTGCCGACCCACATGACCAATGTCAACGGCTTCGTCAACATGCTGCTCGCGGCCCGAGACGCCGGGGTCGGCCGCTTCGTGTACGCATCTTCGAGCTCCGCTTACGGAGACCATGAGGCGCTGCCCAAAGTGGAGAACGCCATCGGCGACCCGCTCTCGCCTTATGCGGCCAGCAAGCAGGCGAACGAGCTCTATGCCGACGTGTTTTCGCGCTGCTACGGCATGCAAACCGTGGGGATGCGCTACTTCAACGTCTTCGGAGAGCGCCAGGATCCGGAAGGCGCTTATGCGGCGGTCATTCCGCGCTGGATCCGCGCCATGCTGGTGGGGGACCGGGTGGAGATCAACGGCGACGGCGAAACCACGCGCGACTTCTGTTATGTCGCGAACGCCGTCCAGGCCAATCTGCTCGCGGCGCTGACGGAAAATGCAAAGGCCGTCAACCAGGTTTACAACATCGCAGTCGGCGAGCGCACTTCGCTCAATGATCTCTTCCAGATGCTGCGCTCGCTGCTTGGCGAGCGAACTTCAGTCCGCTCGGTGGAGCCTGTCTACCGTCCGTTCCGGGAAGGCGATGTGCGCCACTCGCTCGCCGACATCACGCTCGCGCGCGAGCGGCTCGGCTACGAGCCAACCCACACGGTGTCCCGCGGTCTGCGGGAAGCGCTTTCTTGGTATATCGCCCGGTTTGCCGGAGCGCCGGCGCTACAGCGCGGCGCGGCTTGAATTAGCCGCGCAGTTGCGGCTGGGCGCGTTGCCGACCGATCGTAGCAACGACCTTTGCGCCATGGTGCTCGGCATCGCTTGAAACCGCGGCCTGCTCCTTAGCGCGCTGCTCGCGCCTTATACGTTCGAACGTCTTGCGCACGTCGGTGGATGCAGCGTTGCGGTACTTGAACTCAGGGTCAAGAATGCTTTTGAACGCCATCTCTAATCACCCCACAATTGCGTCGGTCTCTGTGAACAATTCCTCACATACAAACTACCCGGACTCGTGCGGACGTGCAATAGGTCTCGGTAACTAACGCGGTGGATAACCCGCGCGTGTTGCGCGCAAACAAGAAGAGCCACCCGAGGTGGCTCTTTCGTTTCAAGCGCGCTAGCGCTTACGACGGCGCAACGCCAGTCCCGCCAAGCCAAACCCGATCAGAGCCAATGTGAAGGGTTCTGGAACTTGGGCGGGCGGCTCAGGTTGGGCGACAAAGCTTCCCGCCAGCAAAAAAACGGCGGAATCAAAGACGCTATCGCCAACATCGCCGATGGCAAGCTTTAACGTATGGGTGCCAGTGCTCAGGCCGGTGGCGCTCGCCGTAAACACATCAGTGAAGCCATCGTACTGAATATTAAAGAATGGCCCGCCATCGTTGAGATCGTTGTTGTTGAACAACGCGCAGTTCACGCCGCCGGCAGGAGGATTGAAGGGATTCCCGCAGTTCACGTTATCAATCGCCACAGGCGTATTGGCCGTACCTGGAACAATTGCGATATTGGTGCCATCCAGGAAGAAGCCAAAGACATCGTTAACGTCTTGGTTCACAAACTCGTTGTACTCGTCCGAGGCGAAAACGTACTGGAAGAACAGGTTCCCCGTGGTGGTCGTGAAGTCGAACTGCAGAACATTCGCGTCGAAAATTGTTCCGGTCGCCAGCGTAGCGAGGTTTGCGTCGGAACCACCGCCGACACCTTGTCCAGCGCTATCGGAATTGTTCGGGCCGGGAGCGAGGGTCGCATTTCCGGTCGTCAGAATCACTCCGTTCGGAATACCGATCCCGGCCGAAGCGCCGCCGGTGAACGTACCCTGCTGAGAGGCCGCTCCGGTAAGCGTGGGGTTGCTGATAGTGACGCCGGTCCCAGCGAGAGCGTTCGCTAGTGCAGCGGCGTCGGTGGAAGGGGTCACCACCAGCTGGGCCTGAGCTGCCAGGCTGATTGAAATGCCGGAAACCAACAAAGCCAACTTCACGGAACTGCATAACCGCTGCATACATTCCCCCAAATCAGAAGTGAGAGCCGGTCGTTTAACTGGAGTCGAAATGTCCTGATGTGTTCTGCCCCATTGCGGGAGGAGCGGGGTCACCTAAGCAAGCCGCGGACCAGACGTTTCAAACGAATCGGAATCAACAGGTTGGGTGCTGCGCGGTTAGCTCCAAAGAGCCATTTGTAAAGAATCTCGACGCGATTTTGAGCGTCGAAACACGCACGCCCCTCTAAACATGCCGTCGCAGCTATTACTGGCTGTAAAGTTTCGCGACGCTAGCGGGTGTTCTCCAGCAACTCCTTTAACTTTTCCGCGGGAATGGCGTAGGTGACACCGCTTGGATGCGTGAGGGCAGACTCCCTGCTGCTTTTGACGAATACGCTGTTGACGATGGCGATGACAACGCCGGATTGCGGGTGATACACGGGACTACCGCTGTTGCCTGGATACGCTGTTCCGTCCAACTGAAAGATGGCATACGGGCCCGCTGAAAGTCGCCTCACTGCTTGGGAATTGAGCTGGTTTGCGCGCGCGGCGGGGATGACGATGGGTGTCACTGCAGCAATCATTGCGCGATGGGTGACGGGGAACAGACCAAGAACAGCGCCGATCGGAAATCCGGTCAGGAGGTATTCCTCTCCTTCGCGGACGTTTCCAGAGGTGCCGAGCTGCAAAGGCGGCAAAGGCGGCCCATCAAATTTCAGAAGGGCGAGATCGACCGACTCGTCCGATACCGATCTACGCGCTGCTCGTATGCGATCAGTGCCCTTTCCTGAGCGCACGACGATGGCTATCGTTTCGTTTCGCTGGGCGTTGAGCGTCTTCGGTAACACATGCTCGTTGGTTGCGACGAGCGAACCATCGCCCACGGCGAAGCCTGTGCCGAAAAAGCTGAATTGTGGATTGCGTGTGCGCTCGAAGCTGCCTACGGCAACGATCGAGGGCTTGATCGCCTCGATGGTGTCCGGTACGTCGGCCCGCGAAAATCCGCTGACTAGTACGGTTACGAACAATAGCGCGCGCTGCATATACTCAGTCCAGGCGCCTGAGATACTCCTTCGTGAAGATCTGGTCCGGAAGCTCGCGAAGCTTCAAGTCCGTATATTCCATGGTGGATACCGCGCCCTTGTTAAGCGCATCGACCATGACGATTTTGGTCGGGCGAACTTTGCCGCCGAGATTCTGAAAGTCCAGATAGTTGCAGATCTTCAGAAGTCGATCGGACAATGCGTAGAACTCGGCCTTGTAAGGCCGGAAATCGTTCTGCCGCACCCAGTAACGCACGCGCTGATACGTGACCTTGCGATCAACCGCAATCAGGTCGAGTACGTATAGCGCGTCTCTGCCGACCTTTTCCGTACCGACGAATTTGGGCGTGTAATCGCCGGTAAAGTTGGCGCGCGCAACGTCGCCGTTGGCCACTTGCCCGGTCAATCGCTGGGCCAGAGAAAGGCGAACAGGCTGCGAAACCCTTGGAAGGAAAATCCAGAGATCGCGCGCCCTCATGAGCAGGATTTGCCCGCGTTCCGCGGGTGGCTCAACTGTCATCACGATGGTGTTCTCGTTGCCTTTC
>DATENK010000282.1:0-4340 GCA_035275085.1 Verrucomicrobiia bacterium
TGGTCCGACCACATCCTCGAAATGTACGATCCCGTTCTCGCCCGGGCCGCGGTCAAAGCCGCCTGCGCCACGGTTGGCAAACATGTCCCCGCTGCTTCCACCGCCTGGCGGTGGCGATTCGTCGGGCTTGTGCTCGGAATGGCGGGCGCGTTGGTGCTGGCGTTTCGCCTTCCTGAACTTCATCCGCGCCTGGCGCAAATGCGAAGATTTATTGTTCCCGGCGTTCTACTCATCGCCGTCATCCTGACGATGGGTACGTGGGTGACCGTTACTCCCCAGTTGCGCCGCATCCCTCTGCAGCTTGTTCTACTGGTCGTCTTCTGGCTGGCGCTCGCCGGCCTCCGTAGACTGCGCCTGCCGCGATGGAGCCTGCCCGTGATTACCGGAATATTGGCACTTGGCTGCATGCCACTTGGCTTTGTGAAAGGCATTTTTCTTTTTACCATGTTAATGTGCTTCTTCGCGATCAGCACGCTGTTGTTGGTGCCGTCAGTAGCCGTTGGCCGAATCGCCAGCCGTGGTGGATCGCGCCGGGACGGCGACACCGCAATGGCTTTTTTTGCAGCTTATGTCATCGGACAATTCATGCCATTGTTCTATTGAAGAATGAATGCTCGCACCGTTGGCCAAATTCATAGACTGGTCCGCCATTCAAATTGTGGCGCTGAGGATGCCAGTCAAGGAATGTGACCCGAGGCTGGATGAAGCAGTTCAGTTTCTGAATGGCCCGGACTTCGTTGCCGCTGATAGTTCATCGGCACGACTCCAATTCAACGGCCCTCTCCATTTTCACTTCCCCACCCCTCGTCCATGCGAGTTCACGGAAAACAACGTTGTGCACGGACGGCTCTACCGTTGCGGCGAACGATGGCACGAGCGGCCGGTGATAATCCTGCTGCATGGTTGGGGCGACTCTGGGAGTTATTATCTCAGATTTCCATTACTGGCCCGCCGCTGTAATCGCGCGGGATTTAATGCGGCTACATTAGTGACGCCTTACGACTTTCAGCGCCGTCCCCGTCAGCGCGCGGCATATGAGAGCGGGGATTGCGTTTTTTGGGCGCATAGAGCAGCGCAGGGTATTGCCGAAATTCGCGCGTTAACTGGATGGATGCTCGGCGAAGGCTGCCCCGCCGTCGCCCTCTGGGGATACTCGATGGGCGCAATTTATGCCGGCATGACCATCTGTTGCGATGCGCGCCTGGCTGCTGTCGTGATGGCGAGCGTCCCAGGCCGCTGCACCCCTTGGGTACAGCAACACGCCGTCCGGCCTCGTATTCGCGCGAACTTGCAGAGCATGCGCGCGCGGTGCGAGCGCATGAATCTGACCTCGATGAATTTGACGCTGACCCAGCCGGCGATCCCGAGGGAAAACATTTTATTGATAGAAGGAATCCATGATTTGATCTGTCCGAAGGACGATATCGAGAACCTCTGGCAGTCGTGGGGACAACCGGAAATCTGGCGATTGCCATATGGACACGTCAGCGTTTGTTGTGGTGGCGTACCGGGCTTGCCGAAGCGCGTCCTTCGGTGGCTCGCACCGCGATTTGATAAGCAGTTAGTTCACGAAACAACCGGCGCCTGATCACGTATTAAGTCGATAATAAGCTAACCAGGCACACCGCGCTTAACGCAGGAGATTCTCAATGGGAACGGGTACGAACTTTCCGCTGAGGATTGGGGCCTTGCTTTTAGTTCGATAAACGGCCTCAATGCATCGGCTGTGAATTGTTTGGTGGCCACCTCGCCGGTGTTTGCAACGACGCAATGGACCATAGTCCTTCGCGCGGGTGGCGAACACTCGCCAGAGGCAGACGAAGCATTGGAAAAGCTGTGCCGCACTTATTGGTATCCCTTGTAAACCTCGCCTGTATCAGCATCATCATTTGGGTCATTTCCGGTCGGATCATGTGGTGGCGCTTGCCGCGATTTAGAGCCTGGGGCGCTATTGCCGTCGTTGGCGGTCTCGTTGCGTTCGGGCTGCTGGTCTGGCGGCTTTAGCTCAGGATCCGCCATGCTACTTCTTCTTTCGAAATCGTTCTGGCGCCTGACGCAATGGGCCGTGTTGATGTATCTTTTCCTCGGGAGCAACCTGACATTGCCGGCCGAAACCGAAAATGCCGGCCGGACTATCTCACAGAAGCGGGGGTGGAACAAAGACTTCCGCTTCACGTATCCAGTAAGTACTGCCAACCGGCGCTTCATCGACCAGGCCGGCGAAATCTATCTCTTAAAAACCATGTCCTCCTGGGCGATGTCACAAAACTGTTCCGATATGGAGATCACGCAAGCCCTGGAAGGTCTCAAAGCGCTGCGATTTAATGCCATCACCGTATCGCCCTTTGGCGTCCATATGAATGACAGCTTTGGCGATCGCTATAGGAACAAAGCTGGCCAGAACTTTTTCACCGGCAAACCAGACGCGTCAACGCTCGGACCGGCTTGGTCTTCGATGGATTGGGTAATGCGCGAGGCCAGCCGGCTGGAGATGACTGTTGTCTTTTCGTTTTTCATGAGTTGGAAAGATACCGGGACCGTGCCGGACTTGGTCGCCGCTGGAACCACCAATGCCTACGATTTTGGCAAGGCCGTCGCCACTCGCTACGCCGGCTACCCAAATATCGTGTGGCACGTCATGGGGGATTTCAAATGGCGCTACAATGAGGGGCCGGCTCTCGCTCTCGATGCCATCTTCCACGGGATTCGAGATGCTGAAGGGGCGAACCCTCGTCTGATCATCGCGGAGCCGGCCAACGGCTCAACTTCTTTTGACCAATTCATCGCCGCCGAAGGTGCTGAGGGATATAAATGGTTCAGGCAAAGCGCGGATACTGTCTACCAGTATGGCAGCAGTTCGGTCGCGCAATTCGACAAAGTCTTTAACCGGCGGGGCAGCGCAAACTATCCCGTGGTTGACATCGAACCTCCCTACGTGAATGCGCCACACTATAAAGATCAACAAAACCAGGAATTGCGCGAACGTAACTACGCCACGTTCATCCGCGGCGGCGCCGGCATCAATTTCGGCCACGAAAAATGGTGGCCCCATGGGGTCACCGGCCTTTTTGATGGTGGCTCTGGCTGGCTTAACATCCTCGCCGAACCGCCACAACTGGACGCTCAATATGCCTGGACCATTCTGGATAGTTACGTCAGCGATCCCACCTGGACACCCGATGCTGGCACTTTCCTAAAAACCGGTCTTGGCAGCGGTGATGACCAGGCAGCCTCTGGCTATTCATCCCGCGCAGCGCTGGTCTACTTCCCCACCAGCCGCCCCGTTATCATCGATACAACCAAAATCACAAAGGGCAGCAACGTCCGTCTCCGGTGGTATGATCCCACGAGCGGGAATTACGCAACCATCACACCCTCAGAAGCCAAAGCCCCTGACCGTTCATTACCCTATCCATCAAAGCCCCATGCTGACGGCTTCAATGACTGGCTCCTCGTCGTAGACGGACTTGAGAAATTGTCCGCGCACCGTTCCGAATGCCTCGTTCCCGCGCCCCCTCCTGCCGGTCCGTGTGTGTCCGTGTTCGAGAACGAACCCCGGTCACCTGTTCTGCCCGATCCACAACCGGTTGCCGTCAGGATCATCGAGTCGAAATTCCGTCAGGCCATAAAAAGTGACATCCAGGTCAGGCACATCCAATCCGTTCCTTCGCACCTGGCGATGATACTCTGCGATGTTCTCGGGATACAAGTAGACGACCGATTGGCGCGGCGCGCTTCGGTCAATGTTAATCGATTGGTCCACCATCAATCGGCAGTCGCCGCAGCAGAGCATGGCCCAACCCCAATCATCATTCTTCTTTTCCACGCCAAATCCCAGCTTCCCATAGAATTCAACGCTCGCCGCCACGCTCTTCACCGGCAGCATTGGTATTAGACGATCCATTTTCATTCGCGCAACCTAACCAATTACCGGGATGCCAATCAATTCCCACAAGAGGTAATCGTCTTGTTGCTGAAGCTAGCACTCTTTTGCGTTTGACAGCGGCACCCTATACGCTATTCTTTCAGCCGGTATGGCTGGGGAGATCCAAAAAACCCCGAGCCGGGAGATGTCTTCCTGCGCCGGAGCAGAGTGGCAACGGAAGGGCTGCGGCATGGTTAAGCCAAACCATTAACGTGAATCGTAATTTTCCGTAATTTTTAAAAAATAAAAAAATGCAAACCACAGCACATCAACCACTTACAAAAACCAATTTCCGTAATTTACGGTTTTCTTTTCCGATGTGCTTTAGTCGAAAATTTATACTTCTCATTCTTAAAATCCCTGTTTATCGGTGTCCATCCGTGGTTATTTTTTGTTTTTTCCCTTTTGCCTTCCG
>DATENK010000283.1:0-5201 GCA_035275085.1 Verrucomicrobiia bacterium
ATGGTGGTCCAATATTGAACGACGCGGCGGAACCAGCTTCGTCCGCGCGTGACGCCCCAAATGTCGTTAAAGGTATCTTCGATATTGCTGAGCAGGAGAATCGCGACAAGGATCAACCCGAGGATACCACTCGCCCCGAGGGTTTTTGCGGAAACGCTGGCAATAAACCCGTTGATGCGACTGACCACCTGGGTTCGCGCATCTTCGGTTTCGCCTGGCGCGCTCGGAATGTCCTTGAGTTGCGGCACCACGGTGTCAACGAAGCGGCCAATGAGCGTGCGCGTGGTCGTCTCGCCCTTTTCCTGCAACAGACCGGAAGTGATACTAACGCCGACGGCCAACAAAGGAACAAGGGCGAGCAACGTGGCGTAGGCGAGCGCGGTGGCGCGCAACGGACATTTGTTCCGCAGAAAGCTTTTAAGAACCAGCAGGCAAAAGTGGGCAAATTTTTCGAGAAAGGATGCCTTGGATTCTTCGTGAGTCTCGATCCACTTCTCAGTGAAGAATTCGTAAACGCTCGTGTAAAGCCGCTTGATGTTCCAATTGCTTCCGAGGCGCATATATCAATACCTGAGAAAGCTAAACCAGGAATAAAGACGAATCGATACGAATTTTCGGCATTCCTGACACATAATTGCACCCACGCACCGAAGAGGCAAAGCAATCCGTAAGCCGAAAACTGCCTGTCCAACCGAGTTTTAAAATTGTCATTCGCGCCCGCTTCGTTACCCTCAGCGCATGGCTCGCAAAGATGCACAAAAGGCGGGCGCGCCCCGGGGGTTGAGCGACGTCATTGGCATTGTTCTGCTCGCGGCGGGATTGCTGCTCCTGGTCGCGCAACTGTCGTTCGATCCGCATGATCTGGCCGCGCACCGGAACCCGCCCAATGAAACGCCAAACAATTGGATCGGCGGCGCCGGCGCATGGGGGGCGAATATCTTTTTCCAATGGTTCGGGGCGGGGGCCTTTGTGCTGCCCTTTTTGTTGCTGGTTTTTGGGGGCGGATATTTGTTCGAAATGTTTTCCTACCTGCAGAGGCGCTGGGCGTGGGCGGCAGTTCTGTTCGTATCAAGCCTGAGCTTTTTTGAGTTGTATGCGGGGGTGCTAAGGAACCTCTGCAAGAACATTAATGCGCCGAGCGCAGGCGGCTTTATCGGAAAGGTTCTAAATCAGTACATCTTTGGGCATTTTGGCGTGCCGGGTGCGACGATCATCCTGATGGCATTATATGCAATTAGCTTACTGTATTTGACGAACTTCAGGCTGGGCCAATGGTTGCGCGCCGCGTGGGCACGCAAGGGCAAGGACAAAGATGAGGATTGGACGCCCGAAGAAAAGGAACTAGCTCGCAAGGCCAAGGACCTCGAAAAGCAGGCACGCAAACTCCAGGAGCAAGTTGAGCGCTCCGGTATCGGCCCGGATTTGAAACCCGTCCCGACCCCGCAGGTGCGCGACCTGAGCATCCCGCAGGCGCGCGGCAAAGCCAAAGGCAAGGCCGCGGAGCTTGAACCCGAAAAGCTGGTGCCAGAAGGCGAAGTGATTACCGCGCGGGAAATTGCGGCCGCCACAACGGACGACGTTTTGGGCAAAACCAAACCGTCGGCGGAAAGCCCGCCGCCGACCGAACCAGTGCCCGCGATTGCTGCTGCGCCACCCGATCCGAAAATTCACGACAACACGCGCAGTAAGCCTAAGAAACCTAAACCCATCGCCGTGGCGGCTGCTCCGGCCATTGGGAATTATCAGCTGCCGTCTCTGGATTTTCTGCAGATGCCGGACGCGACACTGAAGCCGACCGAATCGAAAGAAGAATTGATGGCCAACGCCCGTTTGATGCAGGGGACCCTGGCGCAGTTCGGGATTGAGGTCGCGCTCGGAGACATCACCAAGGGGCCGACAATCACGCGCTACGAATTGCACCCCGCGCCCGGCGTGAAGATGGAGCGCATCACCGCCTTGAACAGCAACATTGCGGCCGCACTCAAGGCCGAGCGCATTCACATTCTCGCGCCTGTGCCGGGCAAAAGCTCCGTGGGCGTGGAAGTCCCGAACGCCGTGAAGACCAAGGTGATCATGCGCGACCTGCTCGAATCGGAGGAATGGGTCAAGACAAAGGCCCGCATTCCGCTGGCGCTGGGGAAAGATGTGTACGGGCATCCAATCATCGCCGACCTGTCCGATATGCCGCACTTGCTCATCGCCGGCAGCACGGGGTCCGGCAAATCGGTTTGCATCAATGGCATTATCTGTTCGTTGCTTTACCGTTTTCGGCCCGATGAGCTGCGCTTTGTCATGATCGATCCCAAGGTGGTTGAACTGCAGCATTACAACGCATTGCCGCACCTGGTGGTGCCGGTAGTGACGGATCCCAAGAAAGTGATCCTTGCGCTGCGCTGGGTGGTAAACGAAATGGAGAAGCGCTACCAGATCTTCGCGCGGGTGGGCGTGCGAAATATTAAATCATTTAATGATCGGCCGAAGAACAAACCGCTTCCGCCAACCGAGCCTGAGCTCCCTTTAAAAGCCAAAAAGGAAAAGGTCGAGGCCGGGGCCGATGGTTTCGCGGTCGAAGTGGACGAAGAAATCGTCGTGCCGCAGGAGGACGACGATATTGTGATTCCAGAGACGCTAAGTTACATCGTGGTGATTATCGATGAACTCGCGGACCTGATGCTGGTGGCGCCCGCGGACGTGGAAATGGCGATCGCGCGCATTACGCAGATGGCGCGCGCGGCGGGTATTCATTGCATCGTGGCGACCCAGCGTCCGAGCGTGGACGTGATCACCGGGGTGATCAAAGCCAACATTCCGGCGCGCATCGCGTTTCAAGTCGCCTCCCGCGTGGATTCGCGCACAATCCTGGATGCCATGGGCGCGGACAAGCTGCTTGGAAAAGGTGACATGCTTTATCTGCCGCCGGGCTCAGCGAAATTTATCCGCGCGCAAGGCGCGTTGATCACGGACGGGGAACTTCAATCGATTGTCGACTTCATCGCCAAGCAGGGCAAACCGAGCTACGAATTGGAAATTCACCAACAGCTTTCCAAGCCAGCCGCCGACTTCGAGAACGAAAGTGGCATCGACGAAGACGAAGACCTGATCCAGCAATGCATCGAAGTGATTCGCAGCGAACAGAAAGCCAGCGTGTCGCTGATGCAGCGGCGCTTGCGCCTCGGTTATACCCGCGCCGCCCGAATCATGGACGAGTTGGAAAATCGCGGAATTGTGGGCCCTAGCAAAGGTGCGGAGCCGCGAGACATTTTGATCGATTTGGATGGCGGCGGCGCCGATGGAAACCCTGTCACCGGCTAAGCCACGCGAAAGGCGCAACTCAGACGTTTGGTTCGGCCTTCAGACGGTCACGTGCGGTTTCGTGCGAAGTGGATGCTCATAATTCCGCCGAGCAGATTGATGGTTCGAACGTCTGTGCAACCGATGTTTTTCAATTCGAGGGCAACGCCTTCCTGGGCGGGATAATGTTGGAGCGATTCAAGAATGTAGGCGTATGCGGCTGAATTCCCGCAAAACGCGCGGCCGTGGAGAGGCACTGCCAGTCGTAAATAACTGAAGTAAATGCTGCGCCAGAATGCATTCTGCGGTTTTCCGAAATCGAGAATCAACAGGCGGGCGCCCGATTTTGCCACGCGGCGCATCTCTGCCAGACCGTGCTGCCACTCAACTAAATTACGCAAACCATAACCGACCGTGACGATGTCAAAGGATCCGTCGGCAAACGGAATTTGCTGAGCATCCCCCTGAACCCAAAGCACGCTTCGATTTCTGCGTGCAGCTACCTTCAGCATTTCGCCGCTGAAATCCAACCCCGAGACCTTTGCGCCGCGCCGGGCAAGTTCAGCCGCGATATCCCCGGTGCCACAGCAAATGTCCAACGCCCATTCCGCCGACTTTGGCGCAGCGAGCCGCACAAGCTGCCGTTTCCACAGGCGATGCAGCCAAAAACTTTGAAGGTCGTTGATGAAATCGTAGCGCGGGGCTATGGCGCCGAACAGATTTCGCACCTCGGCGGCGCGGTGCGCGCCGGGCTGGTAATAGCTTTTCATCACGAAAGCAGCGCGAATTCAAAATTCATCGCGCGCCGTGTCCTCCCTGCCTTGGTCGTGAAATTAGCTCTCAGTTATAAAGGTATCCGAATGCTCATAACCGGGCGCGCAGCAGCACAGCAAGCGGAGAACTTCAGGGCCGGTATTCCACAGCTTGTGCTTTTTCCCGGGCGGGATGGCGATCGCGTCACCGGCTTTCACCTCTGCAGTTTCACCTTCGATGCACATCCGGCCTTTTCCAGCTGTGATAAAGTAAATTTCCTCGGCGCGTCCATGGTAATGCTCCATCGTGCTACCACCGACGGGAACGCGCGCTTCGGCCAGGCTTTGGTTGCGAATCCTCGAGTTCCGATGAGCCAGCAGTTCGCGAATCTCGGAGCCGTCCTTGGTGACGAACGGCGCCGCGGAATCGAGAGCGCGGATGTCCATGGTTTACGCCGGGGCCGCGGCGGCCGGGGCAGCCGTCTTGCGTTTGGCTTTCACGACGTCTTTTTTGCGCTTGATCCAGCGGATGCGGCGTTTGCGTTTTTCAACTTTGTTGCTTTGGACTCCCATAAACTCGATTCTTTACTTTGCGATACTGATTCAGTTGTTTAAGCCCTCAGTATGAAGATCGGTTTTTGGGCGTTCAACACCTATTTGCTCCTGCTCACCGGTCTGATGGCGGGATGTCAAACCGATCCGAAGAAAAAGGAACTCAGCACCTTCCGCATGCACATTGAAACAAACCCGGACAGCACCGGGAAGAGCAGCCCGGTCACCATCGGGCGGTCGGAGCCCTTTCCTGTCAATGTGGAGAACGTCCCCTTCATCACCGAAAGCCATGTGGAAAATGCTGCGGTGATCGACGCGCTCGGGGGATTCCAGATCATGGTGCAATTGAACCGGCAAGGGACATGGCTGCTCGAGCAATATTCGCTCGCCTCGCGCGACAAGCGGGCGGCAATCTTCAGCAACTTCGGCTCGCCCCGTTGGCTGGCGGCGCCGAAGCTGTCGCGAAAGATCAGCGATGGTGTGCTCGTGTTTACACCGGATTGCACGCGCGAAGAAGCGGAACGAATTGTGCGCGGCGTGAATAATCTGGTGAAGCAGATCAAGAAGGGGAACCGGTGAAGTGGCTTTCGCTAGTTTGCCTTTGCG